>CAZGVZ010000014.1:10319-15463 GCA_964529145.1 uncultured Fibrobacteraceae bacterium
CGACGCAGGTTGGCCTCGAAATTGATGAGGGTATGGAACGACGTGTACCACTGACGTCCGCAATTGTGGAAGTGCACATCGGCGAACTCCGGCATCGAACGAAGCCGTTCTCCGGCGATCTTCACCCATCCGATTCCGTCCGAACGCATCCACTCGGTGGTCGAACCCCCCAGGAAAAACACGTTTCTCTCCCCGGCCGGAATATTTTCGGGAATTCTAGGAGTGAGCTGCAGATATGGATGATAAGCGCTCACCGCCTCCCTGATCCCACCCTTAAATGCATAGAGGACGTTTCCCACCACAAAAACCGCCACACCGCAGAAAACGAACGAGCCTGCGATCAGTGCGGCATTAACCGGCTGCATACGGCGCGACCTCACCATCAGGTACACTGACAGAATCCCGGCGAAAAGCGCCACCGATCCGGTGCGGGCTCCCCATAGCATGAACTCGAACTTGCGCCCGAAACGGAACAGGAGATCGGTATCCGGATGAAAAAAACCTGCGGTTACCCACACTGACAGAATACCCCACACAACGATAGATGTACCATCTGCAATCGTAAACCTGAATCGTTTCGGTTCGCTCATAGTTTCCTATCCGATATACCTGTAAAAAAAATCGCTGATACGATGATAAATGCCATCGGGAATGTTCCGAATCACCGGTCCGAGGTGCCGCACATACGCTTTTTCCCGTGAGAGCTGCAGGTTTCGGATCGGACGGTCGGAAAACCTGTAAGTGGTCAGGTCGGTAACCGAAGCGCCCCAATGCCCCTTGAAATCCATCAGCGAGGTGTTCGCCGGGTCGGTCCGCCCGAAATCGAACACCGAAAATCCGTCCTCGATCGCCCGTTTGATCGCCTGCCAATAAATGAAGGCTACGGGCCGGTTCGCGACGAACCCGGTATCCCATCCCATCGCTTCCGCGGAAACCCGTTTGCCGTACCTGAGAAGCATCATCGATGCGACTTCCGCTTCGCCAAGTTCCGCTATCAGGAACATCGCCCTGCCTTCCGGGACGAGTATGTCCCATACCGACCTGAAAAAGTCATAGGGCATGGCCGGGAGACACAGGTCTTTTCTCGTTCCGCTATATAGTTTATAGAAGGAGCGGATATCGTCACCTGTGCCGGCTTCCCTGACGCGGATTCCGGTTTTTTCAGCTCGTGCGATGTTTTGACGGATGCAAGTCCGGTGGAACCCCCTGTAAATGACGTCCGGCGGGGTTTCAAGCGACAAGCTATGGCATTTATGGATTTTCACCGACCTGTGTCTCCCCAGGTCCGGAAACCGTTTTCGGCTGAACGAAACCCTGATTTCCACCTCTCCGCGTCCTCCTCCACGATCGCCGCCGAACGCCGGCACGAACTCATCGAGACTCTCCTCTCCGGAAAAAAGCGGATCGGAAAGCGTAGCGAACGGAACGCTGATCAACCGAGCGCGTGCAAAGGCACTGCGGACGCAGTAGAGCGGCAAGGCGCTCCTGATGCTTCCTCCGTCGCCCGGCTCCCTTATTACATATATGCATGCGGTTATCCGGGGAAAGCTTCTCTCGAGAACCTTGATCCAGCCCGAGGTGGCGCACACCCACCCGTGAGGATGTCTCCCCACGAATGCATCGTATTCCCCGAATTCAGACTCTTTCAGCAGCACCGGCTTTGTAAGCCCCATAGACAATTCATTGACTTTCGTATTCAGAAAGAGATCGTCAGTCCACCCCCAGCGCGGACTGCCATTGGGCTCCGGCGGACTGATCTGCTTTCGCGAAGAGGTAATCGTTCACGACCAGATAATCCATATGAGTGCTCATGAAACACCGGTATGCATCGAACGGTCTGCATACGATAGGTTCGCCCCTCACGTTGAAACTTGTATTCACCAGAAGACCTATGCCTGTTTTCCTCTTGAAAGCGTCGATCAGCATCCAGTACCGCGGATTGGTGTCCTTGTGGACCGTCTGGATCCGGGCGGAGAAATCGACATGTGTTATGGCGGGCAGATCGGACCTGAGGCAGTAAAGACGGTCGTACAATTCGAAAGATGCGTACCCGTCGGGAACCGGCTTTCTCAAACTGTCGGATAGAGGTGCAACCAGGAGCATATACGGGGATTCACGATCCAGCTCGAAATAGTTCGCCACATCCTCGAACAGCACCGAAGGTGCGAAAGGACGAAAGCCTTCGCGGAATTTGATCTTGAGATTCAATCTTTTCTGCATTTCAGGGTTTCGCGGATCGGCTAAAATGCTTCTGTTTCCAAGAGCGCGCGGACCGAATTCCATACGCCCCTGAAACCAGCCGACCACGTTGCCTTCGGCCAGAAGACCGGCAACCTTCGTGCAGAGCTTTTCATACTCCCCGAAGTATTCCGCCTTAGCCTCATAACGGCTGATAATCCGTTCCACATCCCGGCTCGTGAAAGCGGGTCCAAGAAAGCAGCCCTGCATACGATCGGAGCCCGCCGCTTTAGCGCGACCGTACTTCAGATGTATATGCCAGCCGCAGAACGCCGCTCCCAGAGCGCCCCCAGCGTCACCCGCCGCCGGCTGAATCCAGATGTTTTTGAAGATACCCGACCTGAGCAGCTTGCCGTTCGCGACGCAGTTAAGAGCCACCCCGCCGGCCAGAACGAGATTTTCCGAGCCCGCCAGGTTCCGGGCTGAAGCGGCGAGTTTCAACACGACCTCTTCGGTAATCTCCTGGATCGCCAAAGCCATATTCATGTAGGTTTTTCCGATCTCTCCTTCACCTTTGCGCATGGGAATCCCGAACAGTTTTTCCCACCGCTTTTCCGCGACCATTTTCAAGCCGGTCGCGAATCCGAAATACTTCATATTGAGAAGAAGGGATCCGTCGGGACGGATGTCGACAAGTTCTTCGAGAATTTTCCGCTTGAACGACTCCTTTTCCCCGGACGAAGGGTCGCCGTACGGAGCAAGCCCCATCAGTTTATATTCGCCGCTATTGACACGGAATCCACAGTAATAGGTGAATGCGGAGTAGAGAAGGCCGATCGAATGGGGAAACGGCAGCTCGCGAAGGATGGTGATGGCCTCGTTCGCGCCTTTCCCGATCGTCGTGGTGGCCCACTCCCCGACTCCATCGACGGTGATGAAGGCAGCCTCATCGAACGGAGAGGGGTAAAATGCGCTGGCCGCATGGGAAAGGTGGTGTTCGGGGAAAATGACCGGAACTTTCTCCAGTCCGAACTTTGCCAGTTCGGCCCGTATGTTTCTTTTCATGAACAGTTTTTCCCTGATCCATACAGGCATCGCGGAAAGGAAGCTCGGCAAACCGGCCGGGGCGAAAGTATGATAGGTCTCCATGAGGCGTTCGAATTTCAGGAAAGGCTTCTCGTAAAAAACGATCGCGGCGATAGAACTGGGATCCGCGCCCGATTCTTCGATTACATATCCTGAAGCATGGATTGGAAAGGAGGAGTCGTGCTTCTTCCGGGTAAAACGCTCCTCCTGCGCTGCCGCGGCGATATGGCCGTCGATGAGCATCACGGCGGCGCTGTCGTGATAGTAAGCCGATATTCCAAGCACAGCCTTCACCGGGAACCCGCACTTTTCTAAAATATGGTATAGATGAACGGGGCGATGGCGCTTCCACTGGTAAACACGATCAGAATGCTCAGAAGAAGCAGCACGATGATCGCTGGCAGCATCCAGAATTTTTTACGTGTCATAAGGAACCGTAACAGCTCTCTGATCGTGTCCATGCGGATTTCCTCAGAATGGATGGGAGATGTCCTCGGCTGAAAACAGCTTGTCGCGCACGGTGAAAAGGCTGTGATCGTCTTTCTTCCACCTTTCGGACAGCATTCTTTTGCCGCTGAAAACGTTTTTGATCCAGCCTACGGGAGTGATGACGAGAAAAAAGACAAGTGTCAGCACGACACGGGACATCACTGAACCGAGCGCCACGGAAAACCGGTACCATACGAAAGAGACTGGACGCAGCGCCGCAGGGAGAAGAACTGACAGGAGGGCAGTGAAGAGCGCCGCCATTACTGTGAATTCATGGGTCGATCGCAACGAAAGGACCAGCAGGACCGACGTCATCACAAGACCGACATCCTTGTCTTTCTCGACAGTGAGTTTCAAGTGGGCGAACATGTCCGGTCGTTCTGCAGCGTCCATAGAATCCCGGAGTTTCTGTGTCCTCTTCATTGTACCTTCAGTTCACGATTCCGGCATTAAAACTATTAGGTGCCTCGAGCCATGATTCACAGCAGCAGCCCCGCAACAGGGCGCGTGATTCCTTTAGATTCCAGAAACCGTATCTGCTCATCGTTGAAAAGTACGGTCCGGTACTTCACTTCGAGACTTTTCGCCTGCACCAGAAGATTAAGCAGGCAATATCCGACTTCCCATAGCGCTCGTTCGAAAGAGTCGTTTCCGGCTAGAACCAAAAGCTGTGCGCCCGGCCCGAAAAGCGAGGTGAACGCTTCGGATGCGACGACGTTTTCACGTCGCTCCGATAAAAGCGAATGGGTGGGCAGCTTTCCCGACATATTGACATAAGCATGTACGCCCTCCGCGTCCGCCACCTTCAATTTGGAGATTTCCTGCTCCCCGTGAGAGACGGGAATCGTCATGCCCCAGGGTTCTGATTTATAATAATGCGGCGTTCTCCCCCGGCACGCCCAGAGGAGTTGCCCTAAGGCCGTCCGGTCGGCTTCGCTCCCCTCGCCTGAAAGCGACAGCCCGGAGAGAACACCGATGAGCGGTTTACCGCCCTTCCGTCGAGGATCCGGCAGATTGCCGGAACGCCACGGCCGCACCTTCCCGGGTTGCGCATCGGACCAGAACACGCCGTCGTAAGACGGCAGCATCGGTCCGATCACGATGCGGGTCGCGAGCAGCACGTTTTCCTTCTCGAGGGTTCCGTCATTACCGCAGCTCCGGAAATTCATTCCGATACCGCATGCCGCACACAAAAGAGATACCGCCTGCTGCTGCATTCCCGATTCGATCATCATATGATCACGCGCAAGCCCGCCGGCCGGGGATTCGGTCGTGAAGGTCAGCGTGTTCCCCGCGGCGGCGATTCCGGTCTTGTACCGTGTAAGCCGGGGAATCACGATCAATTCCGCTAAGCTAGCCGCAAAGGATTCCCCGAACGAAGCGGAACCGTC
>CAZGVZ010000014.1:15473-19828 GCA_964529145.1 uncultured Fibrobacteraceae bacterium
GCTCGTACAGCGAGAGTTGAGCGCGGATTCGACACTTGTGGACGGAGTGAGCGAGGGCGGGGCGACCACGCGGCGCGCGCTCTCGGGCAGCGGCTTTCGGGGAGGGAAGACTCTTCCTTTGACTTTCTTCACCAGTTTTTTGAGTCCGACGGCATCAAAAGCCATAGCTTCCCCCATCGACATCGCCATGATCAGTAACGAGGTTCTTCTATTCATGATCGAAGATAATCTACGATTTTTTCAGGCGATCGGTCAAGGCATTACGAATATGTCCGGCCAGTTTTCCGGCAAGAATCGCCGCGAACGGTTCGACCAGCATACCCGCGGGATACACTGGAAGGCGCTCGGTAAAAAAATGCTCCGATCCGATTTTCTTCATGCTCAGCGCCTCTCCGATATGATGGGCATACTCCTTCCGCGGCAGAAACTGGACGACACGGCCCGGGTAGAATTCCGGGACATACCCGTAGGAGGCGTCGTCATTGATTCGCCAGAGATCGTTGAGCAGCAGCGACCGGTCGCTCGGATCCGGCTTTCGCCTCATATTGTTCGAAAAGAAATAACCTTTCAAAAGATGCATCCTTTCCCGGGCCACATCCCATTTTTCCCGCAGAAATATTTTTTTATCATGACGGGACAATCCGAAATAATTCCGCAGGTGGAACTCGATCTTCTGTGAAAGCACGCGGCATTTCATGACCCTGGAAACCGTCCGGATTCTTGAGAAGTCGTACGTTTCAAGAAATATGAGCAGCGCCACTTCTCTTCCTTTTTTTCTCATGCGTTGTGCGATTTCAAGCGCGATCGAACCTCCGAGGCAGTAACCGCCTATCAGACAAGGTCCCTCCGGGTATACGGCGAGGATCTCGCCGACATATCGCTCGGCCATCTCATCGACAGTGGTGAGGAAGGGCATTTGTCCGTCAAGACCCTGTGACTGCAGGCCGTAAACCGGCAGTTCTTCGGGAAGACGGCGCGAAAGCGCATGATAAAGCAAGACGTTTCCTCCAGCCCCGTGTACGAGAAAAAGCGGAGGGTGATCAGGCGAGCCTTTTTTGATCGAAACCAGTGACGACCACGCATCCGCATCCCTGCCCTTATCAGCGTCACTGAGGAGGCGTGAAAGGGAACGAATGGAAGATGCATCGTAGAGTGCCGCCAGAGGCAGCTTCTTTCCGAACAATCCTTCGATTTTCGAAAAAATGGATGCCGCCATGAGCGAGCTTCCCCCGAGTTCGAAAAAATTCGCATCAGGATCGATCGTTTCGAAGCCGAGATACTCCCTCCAGATGCCGGCGAGCTGTTCCTCGACGCAATCAGTCCTTTTCATGGGCGAAGGTACGGGCGTGACCGTCCGGTCCGCAGATTCGGTTTCGGTGGAAGCGACCGGTACGGGAAAAGCACGTTCCGATGGTTCGATCCAGCATCTCCTGCGCTCGAAAGGATAAGGCGGAAGCGAACACTTCAGGCGGTTTTCTCCTTTGTGGAGCAATTTCCAATCGATGTCGTACCCCGTGAGCCACAGCTTGCCCAGCGATTCGAGAATGAACGCGCAGTCGTTGAGTTTTTCACTGCGGTGACGGACCGACGCTATCGCGACCGATTTCCCTTTCCAGGGATGTCCATTCACAAACGATACCAGCGTGTTTCCCGGTCCCACCTCCACACAGAGACGGCGTGCCGCACCCCGGAGAACGGTCGTGAGACAATCCTGGAAGCGGACGGTAGTGCGAAGGTGACGGGCCCAGTAGGCAGGGTCGGTCGCTTCCTGAGCAGTGATCAGGGCCCCGGTCACGTTCGAGGTGAAGGGGGTGACCGGCGCGGATAGACCCACCGACCTCACGAAGGCCTCGAAAGGTTCAATCGCTCCTTCCATCATGGACGAATGGAACGCGTGCGAGGTCTTGAGCGCCGTGTACTGAATATTCTTCTCCTTGAGCTCCGGCAGCAGGCGGTTCATCCGCTCGCACGGTCCCGCTAGGACGCACGCTTCGGGGCCGTTCACCGCTGCAATGGAAACATCCCTGTCGAGAAAGGCTTCCGCTGTCTTTTCGGTTGCCTGAACGGCAATCATGGTTCCGGGCGGCATACCTTCCATGAGCCTACCCCTTTCGACCACCACTCGGAGCGCATCCTCGAGTGAGAAAACCCCTGCCCTGCACGCAGCGACATACTCGCCGACACTGTGCCCGGTCATGAGGCGTGGTGTCACCCCGCAGCTCTCCCATAGTACGCAAAGCGCGTATTCCAAAATAAAGAGAACCGGCTGCGTCACAGAAGTCCTCGCAAGTGCCGCTTCCGAATCCCGGCCGCCGGAGCCGGCTGGATAGAGCAGGTCGCGCAGATCGCACCCGTTCGCTTTTACGGCAATGGTCATGCATCTGTCGATGGTTTCTTTAAAGACCGGTTCCTCCGCATATAGATCCGCGGCCATGCCGCAGTACTGGGACCCCTGCCCGGTGAACATGAACACCACATCTCCCGGAACTGCCTCGGCCTCTCCCGAAAAGGACCTGGCCGGCGCGCCGGAGGCAAACGCCGCGACCGCTTCGGCGTGACCGCTTACTACAGCGAATTTCCGGAAACCGAACTGTTTCCGTCCTGTTTGAAGTGTAAAGGCGACCTCCGGAAGAGGGGGAGAGGATCGGCCGATGAACGCCGAGAGGTTTTCCGACATGCGGCTGAGCGTCGGACCGTTTTTGGCCGAAAGCGGGAGAAGGTGCCGCTTTTTCGGTGAAGTTTCGGCTTCGCAGGAGGATCGGGCCTCCTCGAGTACCGCATGAGCATTGGTGCCTCCCACGCCAAGCGAGGTGGTCGCCGCCCTGCGAGGCGAGGCTCCTTCCTGCCACTGGCGAACGTGAAGAGGAAGGTAAAACGGCGTTTTCGAGAGGTCGATGTCGGGGTTGAGTTCCGTAAAGTTGACCACAGGAGGAATCTCCCTGTGATGCAGGATGAGCGCGGTCTTCATGAGGCCGGCCACTCCAGCCGCTGCGTCCAGGTGTCCGATGTTGGCCTTTACCGAACCTATAGCGCAGCTTTCCTTTTTAAAAGCGACACCCTCGAACGCCCTGGCGAGCGCCGCGACCTCGACCGGGTCTCCCATCGGAGTGCCGGTACCATGAGCTTCGATATACCCTATGCTTTCGGGCGGTACGTCGGCGTGGGCCCATGCATCCCGGATCACCTTGTGCTGCCCTTCGATACTCGGCGCGGTGAAGCTCACTTTCCTTGAACCGTCGTTATTGAGCCCCCAGCCCTTTATTAAAGCATAAATCCGGTCGCCGTCGCTCAGGGCGTCCCCGGCCCGCTTGAGCGCTACGACACCGCAGCCGTTGCTGAACAGCGTACCGGTAGCTCCGGCATCGAAGGGCCTGCAGTGCCCGTCGGAGGAACATATCTCCCCTTCACGGTAGAGATACCCCGACCGTGAAGGGCAGTTGATATAGGCGCCTCCTGCCAGTGCCATGTCGGTCGCGTAGTTCTCCAGCGCATCGCAGGCGAGGCAGACCGCCACGAGCGAAAGCGAGCACCCGGTGTAGACGCTGATCGCAGGTCCCTTGAGGTCCAGCAGATACGCAACCCGGGTGGTGAGATAGTCGGGACCATTGGCGAGATGTACCGTATGCTCACCGAACCTTTCGATTATGTCACGGTTTTTGAGGACATTGGCCGTAAGGTAGGTGTTGGCTCCGGTCCCACCGTAAACTCCTATCGCCCCGTGATAGCGGTCGGGACAGCATCCGGCATCTTCAAGGGCATGCCAGCAGGTTTCAATGAAAATGCGCGCCTGTGGATCGAGAAGGGCGGCTTCGGCGGGCGACATGCCGAAAAACGAGGCATCGAAACATTCTTCATCTCCCAGGCATCCGCGTGCCCTTATGTAAAGCGGGTTCTGTTTTAGCTGTTCCGGAATCGAAGCGTCGAGCTCATCGTACCCGAATCTTGAGATCGACTCCTTACCGCTCCTGATGTTTTCCCAGAACTCATAAACATTCCGCGCGCCTGGAAATCGTATTCCCATTCCTACAATGGCAATAGACATACCCGGATATCCCCGTTTCAGGAACGTCGCCTGATTGTGTCCTTCAGAGCGTTAATGGTACAATCATTTCAAGCAAAGAACCAATTCAGCCGCGACCCGCTGCACCGGATTCCCGGAATTCTCTCCTGCGTCGCATTGCTTCCCTGCGACGCATGCCCCGTTCCGACGCGTCTGGGTTTGCTGCGGTGTCCTCGTAATGGTCCATTCTTCCCGCGAAATCACGTATGGTCGGAAATTCGAATATCGAGGTTACGGGAAGGGGGCTTTTCCGCAGTCCGTTTATTTTCAGGATCAGCTGAGCCGCGGTAATGGA
>CAZGVZ010000015.1:0-6238 GCA_964529145.1 uncultured Fibrobacteraceae bacterium
GTGAAAGCGGGTATCGATATAAAGAGCGATGAACTGGAATCTCATTTCCTCGCAGGCGGAAACGTGCTGAGGGTGGTCCAGGCCCTTATCGCGGCCGACAAAGCGAACATTCCTCTGCCGTTCAAACGGGCCGCAGCCATCGACCTGGCTGGCCGCAACGTGCTCGAAGCCGTCCAGATGAGCGTGAATCCCAAAGTGATCGAAACTCCCCGGGTCGCCGCAATGGCGAAAGATGGAATCCAGCTTACCGCGATCACCCGTGTCACCGTCCGGGCGAATATCGACCGGCTGGTGGGCGGAGCGGGAGAAGAAACGGTGCTTGCCCGGGTAGGTGAAGGAATCGTGACCACCATAGGGTCTGCGGTCAGTCACAAGCAGGTACTCGAGAATCCCGATTCGATTTCCAAAAGGGTTCTCGAAAAAGGCCTCGATGCCGGAACCGCCTTCGAGATACTCTCGATCGACATCGCAGACGTCGATGTGGGAAAGAATATAGGCGCCGAGCTGGAGACCGACCGCGCGGAGGCCGACAAGAAAATCGCTCAGGCGAAGGCCGAAGAGCGACGGGCGATGGCTATCGCCGCCGAACAGGAGATGATGGCGAAAGTCCAGGAGATGCGGGCAAAGGTCGTCGAAGCCGAGGCGCAGATACCCCTCGCGATGGCAGAGGCGTTCCGCAGCGGAAATCTGGGAGTCATGGATTATTATCGTATGAAAAACATCTCCGCCGACACTTCGATGAGGGAATCTCTGGGCTCCGGAGGGATGCCTCATGACAAGAAGGGAAAATGACCGTTCAGGCATGAACCAAACGGTTTCAAGGAATCCCGGATTTCCAGCGCCGGCGAGCATGTCTGCGCCGGCGAAACCCGTTTCATTTTCCGGCATGCCGGAAGAACTCGAAACGCGGTGAAGCGGGGAGGGAGCCGGAGAATACTCGTAAAGGATGTGCATCGATGAATGAACGCGATATTTTCGAAGCGATCGACAATCTCATTCCGTTCTTTATCTTCGGAATCTGGATCTTTTTCACTATTCTGGGAAAAAACAGGAAGAGACCCGGTTCCGTGCCGGGAGCCGGTAAAAGCGTTCGCCATGGCAATGCCGAACCTTCTTCGGGTACCCGGGGTGAAGCGGGGCCCATGAGGGAATTCGGAAGAACCATCAGGACCATATTCGAAGAGATGGGAATCCCCTTCGAGCAGCCGGATATCCTCACGAAACAGGAACGCGGTTTCACGCTCCCGGAAAGCACCGCGGAAGGGTATGCACGGTCGATGGAGGATAGCACTGTTGAAGCCGAATCCACACTCGAATCCGCGGCTGATTTGCGCTCCGATCCTCGAAAAACCGGAGAGAAAAAGCGAAAGGAAAGCATGGAGGGAGAGGGGCCGCGCACCTATGATACGGCACGGATCACCCGTGAAACGGTGCGCGCGGGCATCGTCTGGTCCGAGATCCTGATGCCTCCGGTTTCTATGAGGGCCGACACACACATGAATTATTGATTACTTACTGACAAGTTGAGCATCTGGAGTCAACCCTTCCAGGGGTTCGCGAACGGAAACCACAGACGGCTAATTAGAACGTATAACGTTCTTCTTGTTTCTGCCGCGGGCAGTGTCACGCTGTTCTTTAAACGCAAAGTATCCAGTGCGTTGCACTGTTTCTGTTATACCGTTTTGCCCGCAACATAAACAAGCTACCGCCTCTGGCGGTAGTAATTTGACTCAGCCGCGGCGAATCAGACCGGATATGCTGAGCCGTTGTTCACTGGCGTATCTGAAAGATTCGTCGGAGAAAAGCGACGAAACCGTCTATCCGAAGAGTAGGCCCGTACCGAGATGCATTCGGCTCAGGATGGGCGTACACAGGAGTATCTTTCACCGTAACGGAAATCCTCCGTTTGATTTTTTGGGATTTTGTAGTATTTTTAACCGGTTTACAATCATCGGGCAAGAGAAAGAGGTGTTTCCAATGAGAGTGGGTTTTATCGGCTGGCGTGGGATGGTCGGATCGGTGCTGATGGAACGGATGGTATCCGAGGGGGATTTCACCGGTTATGAACCGGTTTTTTTTTCCACTTCACAGGTCGGTGCAAAGGGACCGTCACTCGGTTTCGATGTGCCTCCGCTCAAGGATGCCAACGATCCCGGTGAACTTCTCGGTCTTGATGTGATCGTTTCCTGTCAGGGAGGCGATTACACTACCGCAGTGTATGATAGCCTGCGTAAAAAAGGATTCCAGGGATATTGGATCGATGCCGCATCGACACTGCGTATGCGCGATTCGAGCATAATAGTACTCGACCCGGTAAACCAGAACGTGATCGAGGCGGGTCTGAAATCGGGGGTAAAGGATTTCATCGGAGGCAACTGCACTGTCAGTCTGATGCTCATGGCCCTCGCCGGTCTGTTTCGCCGCAACCTCATCGAATGGGTGTCGAGCATGACCTACCAGGCCGCCTCAGGCGCAGGAGCGAAGAACATGATCGAGCTGATCGCTCAGATGAGCTATCTCTCCTCCGAAGGCGCGAAACTGTTGAAAGACCCGGCGGTTTCCGCGCTCGAACTGGATCGGGTGATCACTTCCGCGCTGAGGAGCGATTCGATACCAGCTCAGAATTTCGGAGCCCCGTTAGCGGCAAGTCTCATTCCCTGGATCGACAAACCGATGGACGACGGGCAGACCAGAGAGGAGTGGAAGGGGCAGGCGGAAACCAACAAGATTCTCGGCAACAGGAGCCTTGTTCCAATTGATGGCATTTGTGTTCGGGTGGGCGCCATGCGTTGCCACAGTCAGGGCCTTACCATAAAACTGACCAAGGATGTTTCGCTGGACGAACTCTCAGCCATGATCGGCTCAGATCATGAATGGGTGAAGGTAGTACCCAATACCAAAGAGGCCTCGCTCAGGGAACTCACTCCGGCGGCGGTTTCGGGAACTCTTTCCGTTCCGATCGGGAGATTGCGAAAGATGAAAATGGGATCCCATTACCTGACCGGTTTCACTGTAGGCGACCAGCTATTGTGGGGCGCAGCCGAGCCGGTGAGAAGGATCCTGAAAATCGTATGCGAATTCCTGTCGAAATAAATGATCGAAACGAGATTGTGCCCTGAATTTTCGATTGGATGGTTTTGGCACACAGTGCCATTACCTGCCTCGGCAAGAGAGGACAATGTGATCCCTATGGGATTTTCAGCAAGGGGACCACGGCGTTGTCACTCCGTTCCTTAAGCGTAAGGAGTCCAGTGCTTCGCACTGTTTCCGTTATACCGCTTGGCGCCCGCTCAAGCCAGACCACGGCTTTTAGCCGTGGTAGTTGATTCACCACCACCACGACCCGGATTTTCATGGCAGAGGCACGCATGGCGTGCCCCTGCAGAAAAAGATCTCATAATGTCTGCACTAAAAGGCGGCAGCGGCATTTCATTGGATTGAGAGTATTTTTGCGTTTTCTATTTTGTGGCAGTTTAAAACCTGCCTATCCTGTTGCTCATATCCAATTTTTTTCACTTCGTGACCTTTTCGTCATTAATCAATCCTGTCCTATTGCAGTTACGACCTCTTTTCAACCAAGTAGCACTTATTAAATGATGCGCCCCACCTACGAAAATGTTTTTGTTGATTTGAACCAATTTCGCGGGTATGATACCAAATACAGAGGCTCGAAGAGGTTGCCGGGACACGGATTCGTCAGGCAGCCGATTACAACTCGAACTCATGGGTATATCCCTATTTCAGTTAGGCCGGATATGATGAAAAATCTATGTAACATCCTCTACTGCATGATCGCCGCTGTCGGTATCGGATGCAGCGGTTTCGACTCCAATGCCATTCTGCATCATCCCGAAGAGGTTCTGCCGGGCGGCACCATGGATGCGGTATTGCTGAATTTGTATGTATACCTTACCGGGGAATCCGAGGTTACGGAAAGTGTAGTACGGGATTCGCTTCATCTCCTCGTGGGAACTCCTGAAACATGGGAAGTGACCGGGGCGAAAATGGCGGTGGCAGGTGAAATGAAAACCGGGCAGCTTCTCTCGTTTTTCGGCAACGAACTCGAACCCGGGAACATGGAATCTCTGATCGTCGGCTCCGTGTCCGCAGCCGGTGAGATGTCCGGGGATCCCTCCATGGCCGAAAGTTTCACCGGCAGAACGATTACCGCCAAGGGACATAATGCGGAAAATTCGGATCTCGAGATCGATATCGACGAAGTGTCCGCCTGGAAGGGGTTCAGCGCTCCGGTGAACATCACTCTCGCCAAAGGGGATCGGGCGGACACGGTAATCGCGCTGGACTCGTTACTCGCATGGCTGGAAAGCGGCGGACTCGTCGAGAGCGCCTCGTCGCTGAAAAACCCGCTCGCGCCGGACTCGATCGGCATCACGATCGTGCCGGTTTTGATCTTCGTGAGCCTCAAGGCGGCAGGAACCGAAGGCATCGACACGCTATACTATTTTTCGAAAACCGCGTCCATGGGTTCGAGCCCGAATCCTCTGCTCGGGCAATTGTCGCCCGAGTACGCCGACCTTGAACTCGGCGACATGACGTATGCGCCGGTCCGCGTCTCTTCGACGATACACGTGAGAAGCGGCCGTGATCACGTTGCCGCATCCCTCGTCAGTGCAACACCGGATCCCTTTTCGGGAACGGTGAGTATCGACCTGACCGGGCTGGACCTCACTGCCGTGGAGGTGGGGATCTTTGCACTGAACGGGGCCCCGCTTTGCAGACTCGTGCCGGATGCCGGTGAGGCGCGTGCGGTCTGGAACGGCCGCGACCGCCGTGGAAACACGGTGAGGCCCGGAACTTACGTCATAAGGATTCAGGACGGCGACAGAGCGGTCTCCAGAAGCGTGCGCCTGATGCGGTGAAGTTCTCTACCTGAGTTTGACAAGCATTCCGGACGTCAACGGCCGGTGTGCGCGGTACGGCGCGTCCGATTTCGGGAGACACATCCCGATCATCTCCCATTCCCGGTTGCCACACTCATTTTCAATATTTCATCGGCGGCAGTTGATTCTTTTTTCTTGCCGGATGGCAACCTTAACGATTATATTCCTTACCGGTAGAAAGAGCGGACAAGTAAATCACACACAGGCCGTATCACCATTCTCTCATTGTTCAACAGTCTCCAGAAAGGATAACTTTTCATTGTATCGAGGTGATATGGTTTTTATGCACATTCACCGGAAATGATTTCAGAATTCCATTCGTTGACCCGAGCCCGTGCGAGTAGGCAGTAACCAGGGAGAGCGCAGAGTCCGGCCTTATATCAAAATACGGCGATACGGCTCGACTCGGAGTATGGACGCTCAGCGCCGGGCGGAGTCACAAGGGGATTCTTGAAACCACTTCCAACAAACACATTCTTCATGGAGGTTTTTTCATGAAACCCACGTCATCGCTTTTGTCTCTCGCTGTTTCTTCCCTGTCATTAATTGCCATCTTTTCCTGCAATCAAACGCCCACATCCGGCGAAAATGAGGGGACGACTGAACAAAATTCAGGAATCATAGCTTTTCTTGACATTGGCAGTTCAGGTTCGGTGGAATTCTTTGAGACTGAACCCGGTTGTCTGGTCACTTCCGCCACGGTTTCCTCGATGGATGCATTGGCCCCCTATAAAGGTCTCAATCCCGTTGCCTTCTACGAAGCGTTAAGCGGATCCGAGGCACCTGCAAGTCTGGTTGCCGCGTACCAGCGAGCGATGGATGCGGCAAAGATCCAAACAAAGGAACTCCCGCCGCCGGATTTCAGGAACGATGGATTAATCGCTGATGCCAACTCCGCGGAACTGGCAAAAACCCAGATGGAATTCAATGAATTCGTTTCTATGTATTGTATGGGAATGGGCGAGGTGGATTTCGGTCGCTGTGTGGGTGACGCGACCGGCTACGCTTCCTTTCAAGTATGGGCTGCCGAGATGTATAACTATGTCCATGCCAAACAAGGTAATATTACCTTTAAGACACAGTGGTGGAACAGCAGCACCAATCAATGGGTTACCATGAACAGTCAAACCGTTTATCAGGGTCAGACCAAATCATATTCGTTCGTAGGAATAACGAGATATCGCAGAGTATCCGTTTCAAATGCGGTCGGAGATATTTACCACTATGCTTTTATGGGGTATGAAGTTGCGCAGTGATAATGTTTTTGTGTATTTCCGCCCACTCTGAATGGCATACGGTCCTGGTTTTTCGAAACCAGGACTCTATGCTTTTATGGG
>CAZGVZ010000015.1:6248-18074 GCA_964529145.1 uncultured Fibrobacteraceae bacterium
AGTTCGGGGTGTCGAGCTGCTGCAGCAAAACGGACATATCGTTGCCATGACCGGTGATTTTTCAGGTAGTCGGCGGTGAGCGTGCAGGGGCAGATGCAGAAATCGAGCCTCCGCGCCTTCGCTTCATAACGGTATTTGTCCTTGTGAGTGAACCATGCACCGCTGATGCGTGAATTCCTCGTGGCCGGTCCGATCGGCACCATCCGCCGCAGGCGCCCCGGCCGATAGAGAAAATAGTTGACGTAATAGGTGATGTCCCATGACCGGGTACAATCGGGGCGCCCCACGCTTCCGACCGCGCCTTCGATATTGTCGATGAGATAGCGTGCAAGGGTGGTGAGAATCCAGCCGTCTTCAGGGTAAACGATTTGGAGTTTCATTAGTTACTGTTCCTTTATACCTCGTGGAGCGTCCTTCCCGGGATTCGCGACTGCCGTCGTAAGCGAAGGTGTCCGGTGCGCCGGGTCCCCTGGCTTTCCACGGAGCCTCGTTGATTCTGATCCGCCATCATCCCGTTTCCTGGACGAAACGGAACACGGGGGGCCGGGAAAAGCGTGCGGCAGCGATACGACCGGGGAGGACTGAAGAGGGAATATACACGCCGCGTCGCTCGAATGCTGTCGCATTCGAACCGAGTCGTCGTCTGCGTGGGGCGGTGCCGGAACGACGCAATGATCATTGCCTGCCATTCACTCGTCAGAATCCGTTTCTCCGTAACGCAGGGGGGCGGATAGCAACTGGGGTATCGCCTGCTATCGGTTGAGTTCCGGGTCGGCGATGGACGATCACGACGCCTGAATCGCTCGTGTGCACGCGTTCTCCGGTTTTTAGAGCGTTCCGGTAAGGTAAGCGCCATTGTGATCCGATTTATTGAAACGACGGGTAGTTCAAGGGTATACTAGTAATGAGGGCATTCGAATTATATCCTGTTTCCTTTTAAAAATGAGGCGGTATGCGGATTCATGGCCTGTTTATAGCGTCAGTTTTTTTGTTGTGGACTTTCAGCTTCGGTACTCCGGAAAGCGAACCGGAGTTGACATCCCTTTCCGTCATCGCCGACGCGTTCAGTAATTGCCGGAGCGACATCCAGGTCAGGCAGGAGGGGACGATCATCGCCGTACTTTCGGATGATACGGTCGGCGATCGTCATCAACGGATAATTATCAGGCTCGGCAACGATCAAACGCTGCTTATCGCTCACAATATCGACCTGGCGCCGCGCGTTCCCAATCCTTCGACAGGGAAGACACTCGGTTTTTATGGAGAGTACGAATGGAACGACGAGGGCGGGGTGATTCACTGGACTCATGAGGATCCCGACGGTGAACATATCGACGGGTGGCTCGAGTACGAGGGAGAACGGTACGGAAGTGGTGACACCCGGATTGCCGATGAGACGCCGGCCGTTTCGGCTCGTTTTACGACAGGGTCAGCCATGCGCGGCCGCACAATGCCCGGGGATATCGTCGATATTCAGGGAAAGACGATCGCCCGGGGTTCCTCGGAACGATCATCGGGGATGCTGGTGGTCAAATCCGTCGATAATCGGTACGAAGTGTTCATGAGTATCCGGAACCGGAGTAGGCAACGATGAATCGTAAAGGGCTCACCCTGTGGGAAAAAGAGAGCGCGGAAGGATAACCGTCGGTGGTGCCTGGACGGATTTCCCACCATGAAGCGATGTGCGCCTCAACGGAAAATTCATAACAGCGTCCCTATGAAGATACCATTAATCGTCCCCGGAATGTCATTGCGGCCGATTGATTCCGAATTCAAGCGATTGATGACGCTGTCAATTTCCTTATCGGTGATCACCATGGATCGAATCTGAAAACTGGCAAGGAACCTCTCCTATGGCATTTGGAAGACAGCGATGGGCGGCCTGACGAAAAAGCCGTGAACCGTATGCCGTCCAGGCATGAACCTCCCATCCGCCCCTGTTGCGGATTCTTGTACTTCCCACCGTGAAGTACCTATTTTCCTACCGGTGGCGGGGGAGGCCGGAAGAAGCGCCGGACAACAATCCGAACTGATATCCTTCGTCAAATGTGGAACCGGAATCTCATGCGTGCGCCTGACAAAAGTATCTGTCCGTCACTTCGGCGGCAATTACTGCGGCTACCCGTACGCGGGTCGTTACCGCACCTGCTCGTCGCCGCAGTACTCGCCACCCTGATCGGCTGTATCCCGTGGGCCGTGACACCGATGCGTACCCGGATCGTGACCGCCATGTCCGATACCACTGCCCCGGCGCTGCTTTTCATGCCGGGCATGGGCGACTCGATCACGGTGTTCGAAGCCAACGGTATGCTCGACTCACTTCATGCGGCCGGGCTCGACGCGGAGTTCGTGGCATGCAACGCGCACTTCGGTTACTATGCGAAGCGCACCCTGTTCGAACGGGTGTGGGGAGACGCGATGCATCCCGCGATGCTTCGAGGTCACGAGACGGTGTGGTTCGTGGGCAACTCGATGGGAGGCCTGGGCTCGCTGCTCTATGCATGGAATGCCCGGATCCGCACGATTCACCACGATACCCTGCACCCCACGATCGGGACGGCCCCGAAGGGCTGCACCCTGTCGAACCCTTCCCCGTTGAAGCGGTATTCAAGTGTCGGCCGGCTGTCAAAAACGTTGAGCACTTCGAGAAACAGTTCCGTGCCGACGCGGCCGAACGTCTTCTCGAATCCGTAGCGCAGATGGGCGGTCGTGAGCGGATCGAGTCGTTCGGAATAGTAACTCCGGGCCGTATCGTACACGGCGCTTTTTCTTCCGAGGCAATCCCCGACGACAAGCTCCCGGCAGAAGGGCCGTCCACCGTTTCGCTGCATCCCGATTGAGAGCAGATGGTGAGAAAACAGGCGCACCCCTGCCGTGAGCGACAGCGTATACCGTACGTTGGTCCAGTCGTCGTACCACTCCCCGTTACGGTAGCGATTTTGTACATCAAACAACGAACCACCCGCCGTATACTCCAGAAGGCCGAAATGCCGGCCCGAAAGCGACAGCTCACCGCCATAGGCGATTCTCCTGCCGTTCTGCGGATAGAGGAGAAGCGCTCCATCATTGTTGAAACGGAAAACCTCCTGTACCTGCGGCGAAACGAAATGGTATTCCCGGTCGTACCATTTGCAGTAGCAATCCCCCTTGACTTTCATCTGCGAAGCGATGGAGCGCTCATATCCGAGTGAGGCCTGCACGCAACGCAATGGTTCCATTCTTTTCAGATATCCCCGTGTGAGTACCAGAGCTGAATCGTCGTCCATCTGTGGAAAAGGAGCGAAGAACCGGAACAGCATGGTAGGCATGTCGGTGGGAAACTGGTGGCGTATCGCACCGTCAATGGTATAAAGTCCGGTTCGATGCCGCAGCGAAAACGCGGCCCGCGGTGAAAGCGCAATATCATCTGTCAACAGATAGTGATCGGCGCGGATTCCCACCGAACCCTCAATACCACCGGCAATAAAACCGCTCCACTCGATATAGCCTCCCGATTCCAGGCCATCGAGGAGCATCGAACGTTTCAGCGGCAGCACCGTTCTGACTGCCTGTACCGGCTTATTGTCGTAACAGAACGTATAGGGCCCTTCGGACTGGCGGTATTCCCCAGAAAAAAAGTCGTACCGGTTCCCGTGAATGCGGATCCCGCAGCGAAGCGTCTGGCCTTCATCGGGATTGATCACGCTTTCCGCCGACAGCGTCAGGCGATAACGCCGGTCGCGATCGACACGTATCGGGTTTTCCGAGAACCGTTCGAGAAAAAAAAGGTTTCGGTAATCGAGGATACTGTCGGTTTCACTGCCGTCGCGCATCGAAAACGAGCACTGAACCCGGTGTTTTCGCTCAGGTCCGAATCGCGCCGTAATACCGCATCCGCCCTGCAGAATCCGCTGGTGTTCTTCGAGCCGGTTCCGGTACGTCGTCGCGGAAAGGGCGTCCGGTTCGATCAAAGGATAATCAGCAATAAAGGAGTTGTAGGAAAAGAGCCCGGTGAGCGAGCAGTCGAAGAGCGTAGTTCCCGCCCAGACGTTTTTCAGGAAGAGGTCTCCCAGACGGGGAATGCCACGATCACCTGTTAATCGATCGAGCAGGGAAAAATCGATGTATCTTCCGGCGATCACGTAGGAACACTTTCCTCCGGGTAAAGGACCTTCGCTCGAGAGCATTCCTCCGGTGAGTTTGCATCCGACCGAATGCCGGTGTTCGGTGAATGAACCGTTCTTCATATCAATGGCCACGACCGACGAAAGGCGCGACGGATACACCACTGGTGCCGCTCCGGCATGGAACCCGACGTTCTTCACGAAATCGCCGTTGATGAATCCGACGGGGCCCCCCGATCCGTTCGCCTGCGAGAAATGGTTGATATTCTCCATCTCAATACCATCGACGACGAACAGCACTTCCGAAGGCCTGCCGCCGCGCACGTAGAGCGTGTTGTCGAAATGTTCACCAAGGGATGAAACGGCCGACGGAAGCGTCGCGATATAGCGGCAGATGTCGCCTGCGGTACCCGCCGTAGTTTCGATATTCACCGAAGAGAACTCGGTTTCGGCCCTGATGACGGGAGATGCGGCCGGCTTCCTCCGCGATGCCGAAACCATAATGGTATCAAGCAGCCGCACGTTTCCTGCAGTGTCATTCGCCGACACATCCACCGTTTCTTTGCCGGGGACGGTATCGTCCGGGGAACACCATCCGCAGCGTACCACGATGTACAACAGGAGCACGTGGAGAGGTACTTTCATCTTAAAACGAGGCATTATGGTAACCTTGGCCCTCTTGAGAGCCGCAACCTGTCATATGCGGCAAGTTTTCCCGGGTTGAGATTTTTGCACCGGAGGCTCACGATCGATCAGTGCCGGTTCGGATCAGTTGATCCTCACCAATTCCATACTGTTATTAACATACTTTCGATGGCGGCCTAAGGGGGCGGGCTTCGGCAGTAAACTGTTTTCCGGGAGAAAACAGTGAGCAGCCGCGATGATACCGGAAGCGGTTGCACACCGTGTATAGTCCGAGCCGCACGTGAGGAGGCCGCGATTGGAAGCACCGTGGTCTATGCCGGGGTGTGGGATGCCTCATTTTTTCGAAATAGCCGTAGCACTTCTTCCGCCGAAGGGGCTGAAATGACCGCCTTGGTGAACGTTGCCGATTGACTTCTGCGGGCAATCTCGGCGAGCGCCTCGATATGGGGACCCGAACGGTCGGGAGGCGCGAGCATCAGGAAGAAGAGCCGCGAGGGACAGCCGTCCGCCGCATCGAAATCGATCCCTTTCCGTGAAATGCCGAGGGCAAGGGTCAGTGACGAGACGGCACCGGTTTTGGCGTGAGGAACCGCGACACCCCCGGTGAGGCCGGTACTCTGGAGTTCCTCCCTCCTGAGGAGCGCCCTGAGAACGTTCTCTTCGTCGTGGATTTTTCCGGCATCGATAAGCACACGGACAAGTTCACGCAGCACCGATGGTTTGTCGCGTGAAGTCAGCCCGACTTTGATCACCCCGGAAGAAAGAAGGTCTGCGATCGCCATGTCCCCGCCTTGTTGCTGATGTTTTGAGACCGGACCCTGCAGGCATCGGAAGGCCCCCCGCCCTCCGGGCGGCGTCACTTACGCCCGGGACAGATGCCGGGAGCCGTTCCTGCGTCTTCCCGTTTTACTGCAATGCATCGAAAAACCGGTCGACCCTGGTTCTGTCGCGCACGATCAGCACCGAACAGCCTGCGAGCCGTATGGCACGTTCCGTATCGTCATAGATCTCCTCACGGCGGCTGCGCACGCAGGTAACTTCACCTACGATAAGAAGGCCGATGTGGTACCGCCGCACCGCTGCAACGATCTCCTCGTAGACGCCGCCTTTGCGCGCCACAATGGTGGCTTCGATGCCCTTGCTGTGCGCCATCCGTTGCGCGAGGCCGAGGCAACGTTGCGCATCCGCCTCGAGGTCACGTGCATATTCCTCCTGTTCCTCACGCATGAAAATGCGGGCCTTGACAAGGTGATGGAGGGAATACCGAGGAATCACGAGATCTTTGATCTACTGGATTTTCTGGCAGAAGTCACCCAACATATTCCTGATACCGCACAAAATTTACAATAGGTACAGTGGGAACCACTGGAATACCCAATGCAGCAGAACCGAAGGTGACAACGCGAGCACCAGATTCGCTATTACGGGCACTATTCCAATAAAACCCGCGGTATGCGCCAGAAGGCCCTGAAATCCGCGCTGGTCCCCGTGCCAGAACAGACATTGACCCAACAGCAGCTCCGGTTCAAGCTTACCTGGGCGGCACTGATTAAGCTGGTGTACGAGATCGACCCTCTAAAGTGTCCCGATTGCGGGGGCACCATGAAGATAATCGCCCTTATCGACCACAACCGTCAGCCGGAGGTGGTCGAAAGGATATTGCGCCACTGCGGCCTGTTACAAGAACCGAAGGGCCGCGCCCCGCCGGCCACCCCGGTTGCCACCACCCGGGAACCGAGCTACGACCCGGCATACTTCGACATGATATGCGCCTGAAACAGCGGACATTCCCGAAACGCCCAGCGGGAGCTATGCCCCCCAACCGGGAATTCGTTGACTTGTCTGCCCTGATCGATGATATTTGAGTTATAGCCGGCTGGGAACAGGTACTGTTCTGACAGATGAATCCCGGCAATGGGCAATTCTGACGGCAGAGAATCGGACTTAATCCCGGGAAAATGGCGCGTTGCGGGGAAAAGGAAATTCTTATCCTTTTATCCTTTGATGAAGTCCCATAAGATCACCACCTCGAACTGGCCAACAGGTCGCTTTCCGACAAACAGCTGCTGTACGCTGCCAATGACGCGTACGCGGCGCTGGCGGTGTTCACGGCGCTGCAAAAACGAGGGGTGACGATCGTGCAGACCGCCCGGCCGCACGTGCCGTCCCGGCCAAGAATGCGTTGACGTGATCCCGGTATTGGAAACCGTGCCCGCGCACCGGTAAAACCTTCTTTCCGCAATGACCATCGGCGGAGACTGTGCCGGTCGTGTCGATTCGTAGGGGCACGCCATGAGCCCCTCCCCGGATACCCCTGCCGCTTCGCCGCGGTCTCCATTCGTGGTGCGCTGAAAAGTGCTGTGATGTACGGGCAAACGGATATATATTAATGATTCACGGGAACCGTGCGGGGCAGCGACCACGACTGTCCGGTCGCAGTAATCCAATTTTTACGGGACCATCTTAATTCCATGCGATACGTTTCCCGGAACCGTTCTCCGATTTGAAAACAGGTCGTTTTTTTCCTGCCGGTCACTCCACGGTTCGATGGGTCAAATATTCTATCTCAAGGGGGGGATTCCATGTTTTCATCGCGATGCCTTGGTTTCATTGCATTCGTTAGTCTGCCGTTGTTCGCCACGCCGGTCGACGTATCCATCAAGGGGAAGGTGACCGACGGGACCACCGGTCTGCCGGGCGCCCTTGTCTATCTGAACAGCGCCCCGAGCCTCAGGGACACCAGCGGCGCCGACGGGATTTTCGAACTGAAGGGGCAGATCGAAACGGTCGCCGTCGCGCCCTTCAACGTCGCGGTCGGCCATGTGCCGAAATCCCGCGTGGCGAGGAACGCGCTCCACTTCACCATCGCGGCATCCACGGCGGGCGGGAGCGTCGAGGTATTCACCGTAAACGGTCGCCGGGTGCATGCGGTACTCCTGGGCGGGCTGGAGGCCGGAAACCACCGGGTGAGCCTGCCGCCGCTCGCGACGGGATTCCATGTTGTGCATCTGACTGTCGACGGATTGACGACCGTGGGAAATTTGATCACCGCCGGCGGCGCGGTTTTCTACCGGGAGACTGCCTCGGCACGACCGTGCGCCCCGGGGGCGCGCAACGGCGCCGCAGCCCCCGCAATGGACTCGCTCGTGGTGGAAAAGAGCGGCTACCTCACGATGAAAATCGGCGTCGACGGGTATACGCTGGAGAATCTGGGGGTGACGATGACCAAGGACGGCCCGGTTACCTGTCCGGATTTCAAGGTCCCGGCGGTGTCGGAACTCGTCGCCAATCCGAAACTGCCCGATCCGTTCAAATTCATCGACGGAACCCGTATCAGTAAAAAATCGGACTGGCCCTGCCTGCGTAAACAGTTGATCGGGCTCCTGGGGTATTCGCACGGCGACCTGCCCGAGGATATCGGCGAGGTCTCAGCCACCTATGCAAACGGAAAACTCACCGTCACCATCAAGACCGCGAGTCAATCCGGATCGTTCGACGTGACGATTACGAAGTTGCCGTCCGGCGACGGACCGTTCCCCGCCATCATCACCCTGGGCGGCGCGACCATTGCCACCCCGGCGGGAATCGCCGAGATAGGACTTCCGCAGTCGACCATCGCCAATGAAGGCTCACGATCCGGGCTTTACTCCAAATTGTATGGAAATTCCAGAGCCGGCTCGATGCTGATGTGGGCGTGGGGGGTGAGCAGGATCATTGACGGACTGGAGATGACCACCGGGCATAAAATCGATCCGCGGCGTCTCGGCGTGACCGGCTGTTCGCGAAACGGCAAGGGCGCCATGGTCTGCGGCGTCTACGACGAACGGATCGCCCTGACGCTGCCCATGGAAGGCGGTTCGGGCGGAATCAGCAGCTGGAGAATCGCCAAGGTGGAAAACAACAACAAGGGCGAGCATCCCGACGGTTGTCAGACCGCATCGCAGATTGTCGGCGAAAGCGGATGGCTGGCACCCCAGTTCAACCAGTTCGCCACCGGGAGTGCTGGGCTGGATAAACTGCCGGTCGACGCGCACACGCTGGCCGCCATCTGCGCGCCGCGGGCAATTTTTTTCGTGGAAGGCAGCAAGAACAGCTGGAACTGCAATGTCTGCTGCTGGACCGCCGCGAGCGCCGCCCGGATGGTCTATGATGCATTGGGGGTCAAATCGAACATCGGTATCATCATGACCGATCACAACCATTGCAGCGGTTACGGCGATCAGGAAAAGACCGCGTACAACGCATTCTGCAAAAGATTTCTCCTGGACGATACGACCATGACGACCGATTATTTCAAGAATGACGGCAAATTCGATAAATTGATCGATTTCAGCAAGTGGATCGACTGGACTGCACCGACACTTGAAGGAGACCTCGCGGCACCGACCGGGAAATGAACGATCAGGGGGCGTTCCATGGAACGCTCCTGCACTCCATGAAGATGCTGCCTCGGCGGTGAAAGTAAAACTGAAAATATCCGGTTGTTTCAGAAGTCATTTCGGTGCCCAGGTCTTTTGTAGAATACGCAGTTTCCTATCGACAATTCGAAAACAGAATCTCAATGTCATGGAATATCTCGGTAAACGAGGTGGCGAGGATCCGCTGCCCGGACTGCCGCAAGGAGTTCTTCGTGGCGTACTCCTGCCGACAACGGGGATGCTGTCCCTCGTGCGATCAGAAACGTTCGCTCATGCTGGCCCTGCGGCTCAATGACTCAGTGTTTGATGCGGTTCCCCACCGCCAGTGGGTATTCACGATTCCAACTCCGTAAAAAAATACAATAACCACAGCGGCAACGCCGCTGAATACCTTACGGTGGGGAACCGAAGGTGACAAACGGTTGAGAGTTTATTTCCGCTATGACCGATCCCTTCTTGGTAGGCTCTGCCGGGCAGCATATGAAACGGTGCGGGAGGTCTTCGACCTTGAAGAGGATGGCCGCAAGGGAGTTCCGGCCATGGTCGGGGCAGTTCAGACCTTCGGGGATCTCATGAACTGGCACACAAAAGAGGTACACGTTGCTATGCTCAGTGCTAATTATTATTTTACTATCCAGAATCGGAATCTTTCCGTTTTTATACCATACTATTATTGACGGGAGTCTGTCATGAACGGTCTTAAAGTAATATGTATCGCCGCTTTCTTTCTATCAATTTCCTGTGCGGGAACCGGAAAATTCGGTAAGCCGGTCAATATGGAAGACGAAGTTTTACGAAGAGCCCCCTTTGATCTTGAATGCGCTCGGGAAAACATCCAGATCACGAAATTGGGTGCCAACACATTCGGCGCCGTCGGCTGCGGGAAAAAAGCGTCGTATGTTGTTATCTGCAAAGGTGGTATGGAGTGTGACGTCATTTTGAATTCGGATGTACAATAGAAATTCAAGCAAGCTGACGTCCTTCGGCAAACCACTTGTTCCGGAGCATCCGGATAAGACGTACGACTCTTCCGGCAGTATCCGCATGAATTTTTTCGTATAGTTTCGAAATTCTGAAACTCTTAACCCTCATCTCATAATCCTTCTCCGGTTCGTTTTCTCTTCTCGCGGGTCTTCTGAGATCTTTTGCGTAATGCATCAGGCCTATGTGCCCTGCGGGAGCCTCGACGATCCCGCGGGCAACTCCCCGCGAAAGCTTGTCGCACACACGGACTAAAATAAGGGACGGTGGTAGGAAATTAGGAAATGCCTCGCATCCCTCTGTATCAAAGCATTTCCGAAACGGAGGGAATGCTTATCCTGAACCCGTCTCAAATGGAATCGAACATGTCGCCCCGACGGGGCTCGATTCCATGGATAGGTCGTGTGCTACAAACATGACGGCCCTACGGGCCTGAACGGCGGGACACGCTGCAATATTGTATCCCGGGGCGCATTGTGTGATGGATTATCGGGATGATCCTTTTAAACTGACGGTTCGCGTTGATAAAGCCCATAGGGCTGACTCGTTTGTAGTGCCGAAAAAATATAAGAACAATTATAGGTCCGTTCAGGACCGGCATATGTTTCGAGGCCTCAGTTTTCGCATCGCCGCAGTTTCGGACAATGCCACCGGGAAAGGTTAATGTGACGATGGTCACATCAGGGATATGTCCTACTTGGTATATTACCATCGACCCCGATACTTCACACCATTATGGATGACGTATGGATTACACAAAAGAACAGACCATTTTTTTACGGCCAGAAAAAATGGAAACCACCGCAGAAACCCGGTAACTATCAGGTTCGGGTCATTGAAAAACCTCAACCGGTAAAACTCACCCATTTCGATGAAACCGGAAAAGTTACTTCGGTAACGATCGTCAGCAAGGAACGTGATGAACAGCGGCCCATATTCGATGTCAAGAACGACTCTGTCGTGGCTGACTTGCCGGTTCATCAGTATGACCCGAAAGATTTTCTGATCGTCAAACCATTGCAGAACGATTCCGTGTATCTCGATCTGCAGCGGGGAAACAGTACGCTGCCGATAATGCTTCCCAAAGAGTTTTTCACATTCAATGAACCTATTGAGATACTGGCCGGCACCTGGAAACTGCCTGACGCATCAGCCTTGCCGGTAATCGACCCGGGGCCGACTATGGAAGGTGGGGAAGTGGCGGATCCGGAGAGCTGCATGGTGATGACCGAAGTTCCCGCCGATGTCGTTGAAAAAGCCGGGCTGGTCGAAGGCCCGTTGCATACCCGGGGAAATGAAGCTATAGGGGAAAAATAATGTTTTCTGGAGGAAAACAGTAAAATGACCTGAATTACCCCCATTAAAGTTGTTTACAGGTTAACCGCAACTCCGTTTTCTTGATTGCGACATCGATGTCGCAATGCCATATAGCACATGTTTGGTCGGCCACTGCAGGCATTCGTAATGGCTGTGCTCCGCACATCTGTCCGATCCTTGTATCTGCCGGGTAATTGAAGGTATTTTATTCATTCGAAAAGTAACGTGACCTTGTACATCGAACTGAACGGAGGTACCTCATGAACAGTACACGACATGTGCTTGCGACCTTTAGCGCCGTGATTTTTTCAAGCAGTCCCCTGAGCGCACAAGGCAATGACTGGGTTGACGGAGAGGTGCGG
>CAZGVZ010000015.1:18084-19752 GCA_964529145.1 uncultured Fibrobacteraceae bacterium
GATGCATACCTTTATCACCAACGGCGCATGGTGCTGGTTTCAGGACGAACGTGCGGTTATCGACTCCGCACAGCATCGGCTGATCGTCGGTTCCACCAACATGCAGGCTAGTTGTGATGTCGCGTTTTTCGATCTCGAACGAATGACGCTTGAAAGCAGCAAACGTTTCAGCAGTCTTGGGACGGGGAAACAGGACGACCATAATGCCCCTGCCGTCATGGTGGCACCCAACGGCAATTACCTCTGCATGTGGGCGCACCATTACGACAGCAAGCATCACTACAGCATCTATAAAAAAGGTCAATGGTCAGCCGAGAAAACCATCGAATGGAGAACCTGGGCTCCCGATCCGAACAAGTACGATGTCGCCTACAGCAACCTTTACTACTTGTCCGACGAAAAAAGGATCTACAATTTCGCACGCACCTTCAATGTGCGATCGCAGCACTTCGTCTATTCCGATGACAAGGGTGAAAGCTGGAAATTCGGGGGACAGCTCACCACCCATAACGTTGTCGATACCTATAACAGGGGGTATTACAAATACTGGGGCAACGGCAAGGACAGGGTCGACATGGCGTTCACCGAGGAGCATCCGCGCGACCAGACCACCAGCATCTACCACGGCTACATCATGGATCATAAATTATACGATTCATATGACAACGTCGCCGACGAGGATATGTACGACGCGACTGTCATCCCCACCTTTACATCATTCACCAAAGTGTTCGGCCACAACACCGTGGTAAACGGCGACACCATGGGACGCTGCTGGCAGCATGACATCTGCCGTTACGACAACGGGATCATCGTCATTCTCTTCAAAGCACGTGCGAACAACGCCATCGACGATCACCGTAACTTCTATGCGCGCTTTGACGGCACCACATGGAACATGACGTATATCGGTAAAGCCGGAAAACATATCTACGGCAATGAGCATGACTATACCGGTACCGGTACGATCAATCCCGACGACCCGAACCGTATCTACATCAGTTCCACCCATAACCCCGGCGACGATGCCGCTGCACCGGCAAGCAAACGGGAAATCTGGCGCGGAACCTCCAAAGACGAAGGAAAAACCTGGAATTGGGAAGCAATAACCGCCAGGTCCACCAAAGACAATTTCAGGCCGATCGTTCCCAAATGGAAACCGGGGAAGGAAGCGCTCCTCTGGTTTCGCGGGGTCTATGACTCGGCTCAGGCTTTCCGCTCGGAGGTGGTCGGCACGTTCTATGAATATGAGTATGAGCCGCCTGTAGCGGCGAAGCCAATGACAAAAATCTCCGTTCAAAAGAGCGATGCTCCATTTTTTTACTCCGTATCTGGCCATCGGGTGCAACTGCATTACCATGTTCAGGAGGCATCGGCGGTAACACTCAGGGTGTTTTCGATTTCCGGGAAATACGTTGTAACGCTCTTCAGCGGGGTGCAATGCGCAGGCAATCACCGTATCAACTGGAATACCGCTTCGATTCCGGGGGGAACCTATTTGGTTTTTCTTTCGGTTGGAGGAAGTTCCTGGCTGGAAAGGGTAACGGTGGTGGGGGTGAGAGGTGCGATGGTCAACAGGCGTCGCTTATAGCGGTCTCTTGCAAACCGGAGCGAAATTGGAGGCAGTGGAGCAGCGGTTTGCAAGAGACCGCTAAACTCGGCCTGGGG
>CAZGVZ010000016.1:0-7860 GCA_964529145.1 uncultured Fibrobacteraceae bacterium
GAAAAATACAATTTCAAACAGACAGGTTTAATGCATAAATAGAACGGTGGTGACACCAGATTCAGGTACAAATCAAGGGCGTCGAAATGAGAATAATCAATAGGAAATAATGAGTGGGCAAAAAATAGCGGCAACAAGTAATTCAGAAGTAATGATTCGCTGTATTACACATAACGGCAGCACTACTGGCTCACCGCGGCCGTTAGTGGAAATTTTTGGTTGGGGCAAAAAAAAGATGATCAAAGGGCGTGCCCAGGAGTATCAATAGAATGCGGGTGAAAAATGACTGATTCTGAAAGAACCGGACTCGTATTATTAAAATCTTTGCATTACAACCACAAGAGCTATAGATAAAATGAAACACAAAGCAGAAATATTACGGAAAGAGGATGTCGAAGAAGCCTTGGCGCTCATACACAGTGTATTCGAAGAGTTTGTTGGGCAGGATTATTCAGGAATCGGAAGGACATTTTTTAAAAGAGCTGTAGATGTTGATTTTTTGAATGGCCTCCCAGGCCGCAACGGATTCAGCTTAACGGTAAAAAACGAAGGAAAGATAATCGGAATAATATCGATAAGAGATTTTGCCCATGTGGCATTATTTTTCGTTAAAAAGGAGTACCAAGGCAAAGGAATAGGAAGAGAATTATTTGAAGAAGCGAAAAGGAAAATAAAAGAAACAGGAAAGATCAAAGAAATGCAGGTCAATTCATCTCCTTACGCTGTTCCGATATATTCGGCTTTGGGGTTTAAAATCACCGAAGCGGAAAAAGAGGAAAATGGGATGAAATATATACCAATGACATTAAGTTGGCATTTGACATAAAGGATCATGTTGGCAGAGCGGCAGAACGGGATGAATAATTGATGATGAGAACAAGGGCGCTCGGGGAAAACCAAATCGCAGACGTTTCGATCGAAGCCCGGCAGGAATACTGAGCGGCAGCGTTCGATCGCGAATACATCGGATGAAAGGAAGTAGATAATGAAAGTATCGGTCATCCTCGGACACCCCTACGAGAAAAGTTTCAACCATGCTATTGCCGAAACCGTAGTGAAAAGACTCCTCGGGAATGGACATGAGGTGTTCTACCATGATCTTTACGATGAGAGATTCGATCCTGTGGTCACGAACGGGGAACTCGTCGAGCACAGATCGGGGGACGGCTTGATCGAAAGGCATTGCAGCGAGATCAGTGAAGTCGAGGGGATTATCGTCATCCATCCCAACTGGTGGGGGCAGCCCCCTGCTGTGTTGAAAGGATGGATCGACAGGGTTTTGCGCCCGGAAGTGGCGTACGCCTTCAAGGAAAACGACACAGGTGGAGGAATTCCCGATGGATTGTTGAAGGCGACAACAGGTCTGGTGTTCAATACTTCCAATACACCTGTAAGGCGGGAAACCGATGTGTTCGGAGATCCGCTGGAGACGATATGGAAGAATTGTGTGTTCGATTTCTGTGGGGTTAGGAATTTTTATAGAAAAACGTTCAGGGTCATAGACGTCAGCACTCCAGAGCAACGCAGGCAATGGCTGGAAGAAGTGGATGAAACCGTCGGGAGGTTTTATCCGGAGAAATAGAAGTGATTACGTGACATCTTCAAAAAGATGAAAGCCTGATGATACAGGGGCAATTTTGTACATGAGAAACGACTCGATTATTCCACGGTTGATAATGAAATGCCGGCAGGAAGTTTGGAAATCGGTTTCGAATTTTTACAAAATTCAAATGTCTTTTCATCATCGAGCAAAATGCCAGGGATTGGGGAATCCACTACGAAAAGCTGCGATACGCGGCAAAACATCCGGAAGTAATCGCATTATGTCTCCCGGCCGGGTCGTAATCCGGCATTGTTTTTCGTATTTATTTCGATGGACGAGGTTAACCCATGTCTTCTGATCAAGGATTCGTCGATTTCATAATGGAACAGATGGCTGATGCGGGAACGATCACCTGCAGGAAGATGTTCGGGGAATATGCTGTATATTCCAATGGAAAGGTCGTGGCGCTGGTCTGCGACAATCGGCTGTTTGTCAAGGCTTCGGAGGGCGGCAGATCGTTTATCGGCAATGTCACTGAGGCTCCCGCCTATCCGGGCGCGAAAATGAGTTTTCTTGTCGGGGACAAGGTGGATGACCGTGAGTGGCTCGGTCGATTGATACGAATCACTGAAAGCGAACTGCCCGAACCGCACCCTCGAAAGAGGAAATCAAGGAAGCCGAAGGTCCGGTGAAGAAGATACATCGTTTATTGCCGATATGATTCCGGAAAATGGATCGTCATCTCCCGTATATTTCCTGCCAGTCTGAAGATCTCCTTCTCATTAACGGGCTGGATATTTCCGCGGGTTTACCGGATTAGCACTGGTACGGGGTGGTACCCGCATTCAGCTCCAGGCGTGAAAACCTCATTTGACGACACCCATTAAGGCCCGCGCATGGTTTGCACCCTGCGTCGCGGAAACGATATAACTGCCTCCGGCCAGGTTCGCGCAATCAAATGTAATTCGATACCGGCCATCGCTGTCTATCGCGGAAATTATCCGTTCCCCGGCGAGTTTCCCGGTAACAGTGTAGAGCCGCACGATGCATGGTTGCGCGCTGACTGAAATTCCGTACAGGTGGACCGCCGGCCTGCCGTTTATTACTGCGGCCCGGATCGCGAACTGCCGGGGAGCGGATGCGGGTGAGAATCCGGCCGCGACCTGCTGCGGAGCAAACAGCCCGAACAGACTTAAATGGGTTGTCCGGATGGTTACGATGTTTCCAGCGGTGTCAAGGATAAACTCGACGGGCCGCCATTCGCCTATCGAATCATTGAACCACATGGCAGTTATCGCCTTTTCAGTAACAGGAGCGGTAAAAACCGCCGGATCGTACTGCAGGGTAATATCAGCCGAATTAAATGAATTATGGATAGCCGAATCAACAGCGACAGAGATCGTCTTGAAATTACCTTCCGAAGTGTTCACCGGAGGCAGACTCTTGGGATCGACGATTGCGGTGCTCACCGTACCGTCGACAGGATGCTTCAGGTTGACATCGATGACCACATCCGTAGTATCTGCGGAAATGCGGACACTGTAAGTGGAATCCGGAAGTTTACGGACTGCACTGCCGGTGAAGGTTGACGTTTCCCTTGCAAGCGGTACAACCGACGACACGCTCATTTTATATTTGTGCCACAGGTCGGATGCCGTCACAGTACAAAAACAGGACCTGTCCGAGGTCGAATAAAAATTGATGGAGCCGCCGACGCTTCCAGCCAGACGACCTCCAGACGCATCGGTTAATGTGAGACCGGGAACGGTATTCGAGCGGTTGTAGCCATTGCCGGATTCGATGAATTCAGGAAGGGTCTTTATGGTCACCAGCGTTCCGGCATCGAGGTCTAACCTGAAAATGTCACGGTCGGTGTAAATTCCTTCCGGATCGGGGATCGTGTCGGGAAAACCGTAAACGATGCATCCGGAAAGCACCGTATCGGTATGCACCAGCCGGGCCGTGGCGGTATCGTCATTCGGTTCGAACGGATCAATGGTTGCCGAAGCGGTGATGACAAGCGCGGAATCGGTCGAATCGGCAAGTGAACCGGCGACATTTGCGGCGACGACCCGCATCTGTACGCGGGCATCGGATTTGAGAAATGGGGCGTACCATGTGTACGTTCTCCCCGTTACCGTGGCAATAGATGACCAGTATTCCCTGTCGAGAAAACGGTATTGAATGGTAAAGCTTGCCAGGGAATTGTCTGCGGTCCAGGCAAGCATGACGGGTTCATCGGCGCCGTACCTTCCGAAGCCAGACGGCTCGGTCAACGTCAGCGCGGATGTACTCCCTCCACGTAAAACAAGAATTCCGTATTTGCACCATGATTTCGCTCCGCTGTAAACCCTCAGATGATATTTCCCAGCGTATGGTGCATTGTAACTAATCGATCTTCTGCTGGTCATGGTAATCCAGCGGTTCGCGGAATCGCTCAGAACAAAATTCGGTGGTGTATCGGACCTGTTGAAGGTGAGTGGCTCGGTCCCATATTCAGGCAAGGTCCGGATAGTGATGAGCCCGGCTGCGGGAAGCGTGAACTTGTAGTAATCTTCCTCGATAAACTTCAGGCTGACGGAGTCGCTGGATGTGTCGGCATAGCCGCCGTAGGCAACGGCTCCGCTGTACAGGCTGTCGAGCGTCACTTCATGTGCGGCATCTGCTGTATTGTTCGGTTCATACGGATCTGCAAACGGCGCCTGTCTGATGGTAAAAGTCGAATCGGATACGTCGAAGATAGCGCCATGTGCAGCGTCGGCGGCGGATACGCGGACAAGCGCGGTAGTGCTGGCTATCGCAAGGTAAGGCGTATACCAGACACAGCCTGTCGATGATGATGTTGCGACAGGCACCCATGTGGAACCGTTTGATAATGAATATTCCACTTCGAATCCGCCGATCGACGGATCACCGGTCCACGAGATGGTAACGGGTGCATCACCTTCGAAAGATTCACCGCCATTTGGGGCCGTTATCGTGATGCCGCCGCTTCCTGAAGCGGTATCGATGCGGATCCCGTAAAAACCGTACGATCCTGCCGTCTCGACTCTGCAATAGTAATTGCCGCCGCCTGCAGTTCTGCAGGTGAGCGTGTTGGAATTGCTTCCCGCGAGCACGTTTTGAGCCGTATCGCACAGTGCGAAATAAGGTCTGGAATTTACACGACTGAAAACCCCTGCCAGTCCCGGAAATTCAGGAATCAGATTGATCGTCAGCAGGGTAGCGGAACTCAGGGTGAATCTGAACCAGTCTGTGTCCTGCAGCTGTTTCGGCGGATCCGCCAGAGTGTCCTGCACTCCATAAACTACGCACCCGCTTACGAGGGAACCGATCACGATATTACGCGCTGCGGAAAGCGAATCGTTGGGTTCGTTAGGATCGACCGCGGGCGACGCATTTATCGAGAATTCGTCCGAAAGTGCCGAGGGTGGATCGGTGATGTTTGCGGCTGTTACCCGGATGCGTACGGTGTTGCAGGCGGTTTTGAAAAACGGGGCGAACCAGACGCATTTTCTTGCACTGGTGTAAGTTTCAACAGGAGCCCAACCTGTTCCGGTAAGTGTGTACTCAACATTGAATCGAGATATCGCACTGTCTGCCTGCCATGTTATGACTATCGAATCATCCGCATTGTAGATCCGGCTGCCGGTGGGATTGACAACCGTGATTGCCTGCGAAAATGCCGGTCCGGTAATAAATGAAAGTGCCGCGATTCCCATAAAAAGAAGCGGGTTTTTCATGGTAGACCACCTGTTCTGGGTGTAAGCAATCGGGTGTATAACTGTAATATAACGCCGGGAATGCATGGTGTCTATGGGATTGTTGCCGGATGGTAACCCGGGCAAAAAGCAGGTCAGGGCGCCCTTGCCGCTCGAATCCCAGCACCGGTCAGCACTGCATACCGCTTCCGGCCCGACTCGAACCACACGATCATACACTGTTCCGCCCGGCGATCCGGATGCACCCGGACGAATTCTTCGTTGGTACAGGTAACCGCGGCCATAATCCTCCCCCTCAGAGCGTATTAGACGGATGAAAATCACATATCGGATTCAGATTCAACACTTTGGATCCAATACGGTCCATGACCGATTTATGCATACTCCTCCGGCGCCGAAGATGTAATTAAAGTCCCCCCCCGATTTTGCCGATACTTGATACGGAGGACTCCGAGGTGTCATTAAGCCCGACTATATTCCCAAGCGGATGCAGTGCATCCGTCCCATTCACTCCCGTATCCGGATCTTCCTGTCGTGGTAATGGCGAGAACCCGGAGAGCGCCCGGGACACGCCCGTTACGAAAACCGCGCAGGATACCGTCGAACTGTCCGATGAAGAGAAACGGCAGGTTGCGGAACTCGCCCGCCGCGACCGCGAAGTACGCGCTCATGAAGCGGCGCATATGGCTGCCGGCGGAGGATACGTACGGGGCGGAGCGAGTTTTTCCTATCAATCCGGACCCGACGGGAAGCGGTACGCAGTCGGAGGCGAAGTCAGCATCGACACCTCCCCGGTCAAGGGCAACCCCGCCGCAACGGTGCGGAAAATGCAGGCTGTGCGCAGTGCGGCACTCGCCCCGGCAAACCCGTCGGGGCAGGACCGTTCGGTTGCCGCAGCGGCTGCGGCTGCGGAAGCGGCAGCGCGACAGGAACTAAACCGGGAGCAATCGTCCTCAGGGTCCGGCACAGGTGCTGAGGCCGGAAAGAACGGCAGGTACGATGCCAAGGCACGGCTGCGACCGGAACCGCAGAGGTACGGCGGATTCGAAACCGAGGCGTGAGCCGCCCGACATATCGACCTTTTCCATTACCTGCTTTTTTAAGAAAAATCACCGTTGAATCCCTGGAAGGGTTTTAACGGAAGCCTTGCCACACAGCAAGTAATGAAGCTACCATCATACGTAACCGTCCATGTGTTCCCGCAGTCCTATGGGTATTTTCGTGTGACCGTCATGGGGGAAAAACCTCCGTTCAACTCATTGCCGGTTCTGTATATTCCATAATGCGAGGATAATTTTCGGAAAGGCCGGCGGAACAATAAACCGTCCGTTGATACATTACTTTGCGCAAGGAGTCTCATAAGCCATGAAAACCAGCACAAAATGTTTCCATTCGGGGACTTATCGCGATCAGGCATCGCGTGGAGTAAACCGCCTCTACGATGTTCGAATATCTTGGAAGCGATGCAAGGATCTATCCACGCTACTTCAACACTCCCAACCAGCGGGTGGCAGCGAAAAATGCAAAAGCTCAGAATCGTTAAACCCTCTCTGAGCCTGGGAGGCATCGAGTCCACGATTTGTGATCACGCAACCACATCGCACCGGCGGTTCCCCCGAGGTGAGAAGACGACAGGGGTTTACAGAAAGGATGATGCGGTTATTGGTGGGTATCGAGAATGCTGGCGATCTCGTCGAGGACCTTTCGGCGGCGTTGGCGTAAAGAGTGAGTATCCGGAGATTACCGGTATGGAGGTGGCGTTAACAACGGAAACGGCAGGGTGAAATAATGAAAAGCTTGTGCCTTAAGATCGCATCGGCGATTGCAGGGTGTGTATTCGTGGCAGCCGCCGAGGTGTCGATCACCGGTACCGTAAAAAACGGCAGCGGTTCCGGCATAGCCGGAGCTGAACTGTATCTGGTCAATCGTCAGGATTGCATAACCGTGAGCGGTGCCGACGGTTCCTTTGTCCTGACGGAAACAGAGGTGGCCACCGTGAGGAATCGAGTGGAGATGGTTCCGTTGCGGATTACCGGATCCACGGTTCATCTGCCGGCTGCTGCTGCCGAAAAACCGGTCACCCTGACCCTTTATTCAATCCATGGTAAAAAGCTGCAGGGCATACAAAGGATAGTTCCTGAGTGTCGTATGGACCTCCTCCCGCTCCCCAGAGGTTGCTTTCTGCTCACGGTAATCATCGGTCCGACCGTCTATAGAACCGTTTATCTTTCGGGGGCATCAACCATTGTCGCCGACCGGACAGCGATGAAGCGGCGGCGCGGCACCGGGGCGTCACGGCCGGAAACGGCACTCGTCGCCGATACCCTTGTTGTTGAAAAAGAAGGATATCGCACAGGAAAAGTACCGCTGTCCGGTTATACGGAAAAAAATGTCACGATCGTTCTCGATACTTCCACTGTGGACAAACCGTCTTCCGGGGGGCTTACCGTCTATTTTATCCGTCATGCCGAAACGGTGGCGAACGCGTCGGGTGAAACAGGTGGCGGTGGACCGGTGGAAGATCATGATACGCTCACAGAGCTTGGTGAGCGACAGGTGCGGGAGTTGACCGAGTATCTGGTCGGGCAAGAAATT
>CAZGVZ010000016.1:7870-17242 GCA_964529145.1 uncultured Fibrobacteraceae bacterium
GTCCCTCCCTCAGGACACAGAAAACGATTCAACCCTTTCTGGCGGCAAGCGGCCGCAAAGCGCAGATATGGGTTGAGCTCAACGAGTGCTGCGGACAGGAGCCGACCGGAGAGCCGATTCCGGACGCTAGGCCAGATACACGGTGGAAAATGAAAATCACGCTACTTTCGGACCTGTTCGCATGCCGGACCGATGATGACTGTTATTACTGGTGGCCTGAATCCTACGAAGAGGGGTTGTTCATGGTCATGACCGCACGGGACCGGCTGATGGACCTTTTCAGCTTGAGCGGCAAGACGGTGATGCTCGTGGGGCATGCCGTCAACGGCAACCTGCTTCTCGGTCTCCTGCGTGGTTACGACATGCTGACGGAAAAACCGGACCGGTCCCTTTACCTGATGAATGCCGGTGTACAGAAGCTGACCCAGGATACACTGACGGGACTTTTTACCGTAAAACAGAATGTCAATAAACCAGCCAAGAAGTAGTACCCATGGTGCGGAGTCTGAAGGATTGGGTCAAGCGCAGCCATACTCGTTACTTGCGTTATACCGCTTTTTCGGGCATTTTCATCGTCACGGGAATGCCCTGCTCTTGAAACGCGGTGCCCGCACACGCTGAACAATGCATCGATATCCGTCAATTTTACGCCAGCATAGGCCGCCGTCTTTGGGCCATATGGTGAGACGGGACGACATGGAGGAGGCGGAGGCGGATTCCGTCGTCGCGCAGGTGCGGCCGACTTCACCGGCAGCCCGGTTGCGGACCGGAAAATCTCGTCACCTTGTCAAATCAGGATCTGGCTCGTGGTCCACGGTGACGGCAATGATGCGATCCGGTCGAAGGGTTTTTCGCTCGCGGCCATGAATATCGTTTTTGTGCCATAGATGGCTTAGGAAGCCGAAGAGTTCGATATCGGAAGGATCGGTTCGGAACTCGTAAACTGCCCGGGAGGCTATCTGCCAGTTTCAACCAGGCCATCGCCCGTGGCTCTATTTTCCTATAATGAGCGCCTGTGTCGCACCTCTCTCCCGCAGGTGGAAATAGAGACCGTCGGCAGGAAGAATCAGCTCCGGAGTGTTTGCGCCTTTGAAGACCATCCTTCCCTTCGCGTCGACGACCATCCGAATCCCGCGAAGACCGGTGGTCGACAGTTGCGGTCGTGGCGCGGAACGCCGCACCGTCCCGGTTCCCTCGGGCCTCAGGCTTGAAGCCTTGATGAAGATCCGAAGCGGTTCAGTCGTCTCCAGCGGAACGTCCTCGTTGCTCCTTTTCCGGTGCATACTTGTGGTGATTCCCTGTTCCGTCAGATCCGCGTACCCGAGCTCGAGAAGATGTCCCGCGGTATTTTCACGCCGCGCGGGTTGAAGCAGAACTCCGTTCCAGGAGGTATTCACCTTCCACAGGGAGAAATCCTCCCTTTCGAACTCCTCGATCAGGCCGTCGGTGCATGCGATACTGTCCAGGTACATGTAGCGGGTGGCGGAGCCCACATGTGCGCCGTTGCCGGGCTGCAGACGCAGGTATTCGCTGTGGGTGAGCGAAGGTGCGACCATTTCGTAGGAGGTCCAGGTGGAATCGACATAGAGCCGGTACCCTTTGGAAACGGTATCCTTCACATTGATGCACACCGAAGGAGCCGCGCTATCGAGCATGATCGTGGTTGAGGAAAACGCTCCGTCCGAATACGTCATCTCCCCATACCGCTGAATCCGGGCATAGCGGAAACCCCCCGGCGCGTTGGCGATCACCGCGGTCGCGCAAGCATGGCGCGCGCCGCAATCGCACGGATCCCCGGTGTCGCTCAGCATGACTATGAGCGTATCCCCAGAACCGGTCAGATAGGGATCGTACTTGGTACAGCATCCTGTCGTATGCTTCAGGGCGAGGAAGAGCGTGTCGCCGCTGGTGTAGCGGTACATCTTGCCGGGAGAACCGCTCCCGCTCACCATCTCCGGATTCGCGAAGTAGTGGAACCCCGAGAGAACGGGAACCGCCCGGGAGGAGTTGGCTACATCGAACAGCGTCGTATCCGTCAGGGAATCGACAGGGTGCGGATCGCACGGCGGGTTGTTGCAGAGCACGACATGGACGGTCCTGACGGTGAAAAGAAGGGTGTAGCGGCCGGGAGGCAGCTTTCCGAGCCGTACTGATTCCTCTTTTAATTCGATTCCCGGCAGACAGGGGTTCGCTTCACCTCCGCAGGTGGGAGTGTAGGAAAGCCTCACCCGCACCGTGTCACCCGTGATCTCGGTCAAGGTGTCCAGCAGTTCGGATCCCATGGGGGACCAGTAATGCGCCCGGGCGACGAGGGAATCGTTTTCGGTCGGAATGCCCGGAACGACCAATGCCCTTAATGCAACGGCTTCGGCTCCGGTAAAAAGGGCGGCGGAAAGAAGCGCTGAGAATGCGGTCTTGCGAAGCATAACTATCCTTTCGATAATAATTGGCGAAAGCGGGGTGGATCTGCCTGGTCACTGTACCCATGATTACCTCGCAGCCGAAAAAACCTCCGCGGGGCTCATGATTTACAATATATCGTCAAGAAGTGATAATCTCAAGGAGGTGCCCAGAAAAAGTCGTTTCCAGGCATGAAACAGGAACCGCGAGGGCGAAATCCAAAACTGAAACTCAAACAGGGTCAGGGACAGGCGTCCCTCTTCCTTTCCATGAACCTCTGACTTTCGCCTGCTCCCTTTCCAAGATAACAGCCCGCCCGGGCGATATCCTCCTCCACGATCCGCAGCGCTTCGTCGAAATTCTGCGGCCTTTTCTTTCCGGGGTAGATGTCGTAGCGCTCAGCGTATTCGAGCGGAGTGACATTGGGCATGATCACATTGCACCCTGAGGCCAGTCCCCTTACGTATCCTGACTCGTCAAGGGTGCGAAGGGCGGTGGTGCAGGGCATGTTGATTGGCGGACATAGAATGCGGGTGAGGGCGATGGTTTTGAGGGCGAAATCAGGACCGTGGGGTACCTGATCGGGAATTCCCTGCGGCAGGAATCGATTCGCGAGCGGTGTTCCGGGGTGGGGAACATAGGGACCGATGCCGATCATGTCGATGCTCATGGAGCGGAAAAGCAGCAGGTCATCGGCGACGCTCCGATATGTCTGGCCGGGCAGCCCGGTCATGATGCCGCTCCCCACCTCGAATCCGAGATCGGCCAGGGCTTCGAGCTGCTTCATTCTGCAGGGGATGTCTGGTGAGAAAGATGGGTGAATAGACTCGAAAAGTCTCCTGTCCGATGTTTCGAAACGAAGGAGGTAACGGTCGGCGCCCGCGTCGCGCCAGGCACGCAGGTCTTCGACCGGCCGTTCGCCGAGGCTCAGGGTAACCGCGAGCGGGGTGCTTTTTTTGATTCGACGAACGATGGAAGCGATGAGTTCTGCGGTAAAGAACGGGTCCTCGCCGCTCTGCAGCACGATGGTTCCGATACCGTGCGATGAGATGATTTCGGCGCATCGTACGATGTCATCTTCGGTCATGCGGTAGCGGGAGATTGTGCCGTTTTCACAACTGATACCGCAGTAGGTGCAGCGGCGGCGGCAGTGGTTCGAGAATTCGACAAGTCCGCGCAGGTGCACCGCCCTGCCTACCGTGGTGTCCCGGATCTCTCGTGCTTTTTTGGCGAGCGCCGCGAGGGTCCGGGCATCGGTGGACCGGAGCGAAGCGATGATCTCGTGACGTGTCATCTTCAGCGGTTGGCCGATGCGGTACGGTACGCCTCGAGCGCCGCGGGAAAAGGGCCGAGCGCGCGCTCGAAGAGACCGAGCGAATACGCGATGGTCAGACCGTAGTTTGTGACCGGCACCCCCGCCTCGCTGCAAAGCGCCATCCGGGAAAGCATCTCCCTGCGGTTGTTCATGCATCCGCCGCAGTGAATGACAAGAGAGAACGAGGAGAGGTCCGCGGGAAAATCGTGTCCCTGGCAGGAAACGAACTCGAGCGGGAACCCCCGGTACCGGGTAAGCCAGCGGGGGATTTTCATCCTTCCAATATCATCTTCGACAGGATGATGGGTACACGCTTCGGCGATGAGCACCCTGTCGCCCGGCTTGAGCCGTTCTATGGCGAGCGTATTCGCGACAAGGGTCGTCAGGTCTCCCTTGAGCCGCGCGAACAGGATGCTGAATCCGGTCATCGGGACCGGGGCAGGGACCTCGGCCGCGACCTTGAGAAACGCCTGAGAATCGGTTACGACGAGCGCCGGAGGCTCGCGAAGGTTGGCAAGCGCTGCGCGGAGCTCCCGTTCCCTGCAAACCAGACAGAGGGAGCCGCCGTCGAGAAGTTCACGAATGGTCTGCACCTGCGGAAGAATGAGTCTGCCCCTGGGCGCTTCCTTGTCGATGGGGACCACCAGTACCGCTGTTCTTCCCGGCGGAACCAGGTCGGCGACAAGCCGCCGGGCCTGCATGAAACTTTCGGGAGCCGTGGCGAGAATCGCGCCGCGAAGGTCTCCGACACCCTCTCCGGTAGCGGCCGCGATCACGACAAAAGGTATCTTTTCACGGGTAAAACGGTCGCGTGTTTCCCCGGAGGGCACGGCGACGTCGCATTTGTTGAACACTACCACGACAGGTATGCCGTGCCGTTTGCAATTTGCAAGAAGTTCCTCTTCGTGTGCACCCCACCTGCCCCCCTCGGTAACCAGCAGGCCGAGTTCGGTGCGGGCGAGACAGGCGTTGGTTTTTTCGACCCGCAGCTTTCCCATTTCGCCCTCGTCGTCGATTCCCGCGGTGTCGATAAAGACGACCGGGCCGAGCGGCAGGAGTTCCATGGGCTTTTCCACCGGATCGGTCGTGGTACCGGCGAACGGCGAGACGATCGAAACGCTCTGGCGCGTCAGTGCATTGAGCACGCTCGATTTACCGACGTTGCGCTTTCCGAATATACCTATATGAAGCCGCATTCCTTTTGATGTATTCATGGTCATGTTTCCTGTTTTGGATGTATCGGTATACCTGGAGAATGCCGTTTCAGGGAAGGTGAGGATGAAGAATCGTTACCGGGAGAGATACGCCAGCCTGCGACGATCCCAAACGGCTTTTTCTCCCGCTTCCGTCCGGTCCGCCGGCTCGATTGAGGTGAGGCAGCGGCCGGGGTCGCACTTTGAAAAAAACACTCTGCAGCCGAGTGTTTTACGCGAATAAAGTGAATTGCCCGTGTCGCTAAAAATAAAGGTCACGTTCTCCATCACCGGTTCTTTTATAACTGTCGATGAACCGCTCGAACATACACTCCGAAACCAGACCGCGGATCTCTTCCATCTCCTTCCTGATCAGCTTCTCACCGGTAGCTATCGTCGCATCGGACGCGAAGTCGTCGAGCCATTCCCTGAAGGTGATCACAGCGTTCAATTTACAGAAAATTCCCTCGGTTCCCGAACGGAGCAGGTCCATGATTTTTTTACCGGTTCTTCCGCAGCGGTACCCTGCGGTGCAGAACGAGGTGATATATCCCATTTTCGCGAGGTCGCGCACCACTTCGTCCAGAGATCGCGTATCGCTGAGGATGAACTGCTGGCGGCAATCCTCCTGATCTTCCTGAAAGCGGGTATACGCTCCGAGCCCTATCTTCGAATCCGCGTCGGTTTGCGTGACGCCCAGTGGTATGAGTTCCCGTCGCACCCGGCTGTTCTCCCTGCAGGTGAGGATCATTCCCGCATGCGGGACCGAAAGCCGCAGAACCGTGACGATGCGCCTCAGATCGGCGTCGCTCACGTTCGAACGGACATCGGCGTTCTGCGCATTGACAAGGCGCGGAAAGGAAATGGTATGTGGGCCGATGCCGAACCGGTTCTCGAGTTCACGCGAGTGCAGCAGCAGCCCGAGCACCTCGAAACGCCAGTCGCTTCCGAGCCCGAACAGCGCACCGATGCCGACGTCGTCGATGCCGGCGTCGAGCGCGCGGTGCATGCAGTAGAGCCTCCATCTGAAGTCGTTCTTCACAGTGCCTGCGGGATGGATTCTTGCGTAGAGATTCCGGTCGTAGGTCTCCTGGAATACCTGATAGGTCCCCAGTTCCGCATCTTTGATGCGGCGCAGGCCTTCGATAGAAAGCGGCGCTGCGTTGACGTTGACACGCCGGATCCTGCCGCGACCGCGGCGGGTCGGTTCGTCGACCGAGTACACGGTGCGGATCGATTCGGCAATGTAGTCGGCATCGGAATCGGGGTGTTCACCGTATACGACAATAAGCCGCTTGTGGCCTATCTTACCCGCGAGCACCGAGCACTCCCGGCGTATCTCCTCCTGGGATAGGACGCGTCGCTCCTGGTTACAGTTTCCGGAACGGAAGCCGCAGTAGGAGCAGTTATTGACACATTTTGAACTCAGGTACAGAGGCGCGAAGGTGACGATCCGGTTGTCATAGACCTTTTTCTTGACTTTGAGCGCAGTCTCCTCCATCAGAGCGACATGGTCCGCATCGGTCACCGCGCAGAGGTCCGCGCATTCATCCATGGTGAGGGTGGCGATCGACAGGGACTTGTCGAGAATGTCGCGAACCCTGCGCCTGCCGGGCGGCGGCCGGTCGCGCAGCGCCGCGGCAATGAGGCCGTCGTCAATGAAATCCCCGCCCTCATCGAGATACCGGTCACGCTGCGCGACCGGTATCCTCGCCTCGACCCATTCCTTTACCTTCATTGCAAAACCTTCCTATTTCACCAGCTTCTCGATTTCTTCGAGGAGCACCTTCGGATCGACCGGTTTGTCGAGCCATTTGTCATTAGGGAAATAGCTTTCGTCGACCTGGGTCCGGTAGTCGTAATGTTTGTTGACACTTGTCAACATGATCACCGGTATCGATCGCGTCGAAGGATCCTCCTTGAGTTTCCTGGCGGTATCGAGTCCGTCGCTGAGGTTTTCCATCATTACGTCCATCACGATGCAATCGAATTTTTTCGCGGCGATCTTAGCCAGGGCCTCACCGCCGCTGTATGCGACCTCAACCGCATATTTCTTCGAAACCACCAATCGGACCTGTTCGACCAGGTCTACGTCGTCATCAACGAGCAATACTGTTTTTTGATCAGCCATCGTATCCTCCTTGCGGTTGGTTTATGGTGTCGTTTCCCCGAGCTCTATGCAAAATTCCGTCCCCTCGTCCTGAACGCTCGAGACGGAGACGGCGCCGTGATAAAGACTGACGATCTTGCTGACTATCGAAAGCCCGAGACCGCTTCCGGGTATCGAGCGCGTCTTTTCGTTCTTGATCCGTGAGAATTCCTTGAAGAGCCTGCCGGTCTCCTCGGCTGACATCCCTATTCCGGTGTCCGCACAGACGATCCGCACGCCTTTTTCCGTCCTAGTTCCGCTGATGGTTACCTTGCCGTGATCGCGGTTGTACTTGATCGCGTTCGAAACGAGGTTGTTGACGAGCATTTCCATCTCGTTTTTATCTGCAGTAAATGTAAGGTTGTCGCCTATATCCATTTGAACATCGATTTCCCGCGCCTTTGCCGTTTCGCGATGCATCTCTAACACCGATTCCGCGACCTGCCTTACATTAACCGGCTGCAGATCCCTTTTTCCGGTTCCCGCCTCGATGCGGGTGAGGTCGAGCAGATCTATAATGAGTTTCCGCATTCCGGACATACGCACTCCGATCCGGTCGATCATCTGATCGTAATCCTCGAGGCGGTCTCCTCCCTGCCGGGTACGAATCAGCTGCACGTATCCTTCCACCGCGGCGAGAGGAGATTTGAGTTCGTGCGCGAGGACCGACACGAAGTTGAAACGGACCTTCCGCTGTTCCTCCTCCAGCAGGCGGGCCTTTTCGGTAAGGATCACGTTTCGAGCCGCCTTGTGAACCGCATATCTCAGTTCTTCGGGAGTGAAAGGCTTCGCGAGAAAGTCGTACGCGCCGAGCTTGGTCGCTTCCACCGCCCGGTCGAGTGTCGCATAGGCGGTGATCATGATCGTGACGAGTCCAATTCCCTTCTTGTGGAGCTGATCCAGAACGCCTATGCCGTCGATTCCGGGAAGTTTACCGTCAAGAAGAAGGATGTCGGGTTTTTCGGAAACGATGCGTTCGAGGAATGCCTCCCCGCTGTGCATCGATTCGACTCTGCAGACCATGCGCTCATCCAGATCCCTGAAAGAATCGCTCCACCCGTCAAGAGTACGGACTGCACCCCTGCACATTCCCGGTTCGTCGTCTACGACCCAGATGAGAATATTCCTGACCGTCCCGTTCATGCGAGCAGCCTTTTTATTTCTCTTTCCAGCTGTTCGAAACGGATCGGTTTCGCCAGGATGACATCGGCCTTCACCCAATTCTTCTCTTTTTCGGATACCGCGCCGAAGGAGAGATCCGTTTCACTGGATACTGCGGTCACCATGATGATCGGAAGCTTCGGAAAACCCGCCTTGAGATGGTGCGCAAGGACGAATCCTCCGTCGGTTTCCTCCATCATGAGATCGATCACCGCGCAGTCGATCTTGTGGGCAGTCGCGATATCCTCAGCCTCCCTCCTGCCTGCTGCGGTGACTACCCGATACCCGGCTTTGGTGAGAAGCAGCTTATGCTGGAGAAGAAAATCTTCGTCGTCGTCTACGAGAAGAACGGTCGGTTGATGTTGCATTATATTTCCTTTCAGCGTCATTCCAAAGCCTTCTGTTCATAACGCGGAAGCGTCACAGTGAAAACCGTACCGCACGGACCCTTTCCGGGATCGGTGTTCGATTTCACCTTCACGCTTCCACGATGCATTTTCACTATTCCGTAACATACCGCCAGGCCCAGACCGGTACCTTTTCCAATCTGCTTGGTCGTGAAGAAAGGATCGAAAATCCTCAGAAGGTTCTCCTCGGGAATACCGATCCCTGTATCCTTGACCTCGAAGCTTACCGAGGTATCGTCTCCACTGAGTTCAACGGCGAGTGCTCCTCCCGAAGGCATAGCGGCCTGTGCATTCGTGAAAAAATTGACAAGCAGCTGAGTGATCTGCTCGCGGTCGACTTCAGCCATCGGGTCCTCGAGGCGCGAGATGATTTTCACGACGATTTCGTCGGGAAGATTGACGGTCTTCACCGTATCCTCGACGAGTTCAACCATGTTGGCAGGCTGGCATATCGTCTTGTTCTGCCTCGCGAAATTGAGGAGTCCGGATACGATTCGTTTGCAGCGGTCGGCCTGTTCCACGATCGTGGAGAGATCTTCCTGGAGCTGCGGGTTTTTGCCGTGTTCCTCGAGCAGCAGGTGTGCGTACATGAGTACGATGCCGAGCGGGTTGTTGACCTCGTGGGCGACGCCCGCCGCCAGCTGTCCCATACTGGCGAGTTTTTCAGAGTGAACGAGGGCGCTGCGGGTTGCGGCGATCTCGTCATTCGACTTCGCAAGCTGCTCCACGGTTTTTTCGAGCTGATCT
>CAZGVZ010000016.1:17252-19605 GCA_964529145.1 uncultured Fibrobacteraceae bacterium
CGTACGGCAGGCACATTTCACTCTCGGCGATTCCGTCGTGAATGGCGATAGCATGTTTTCTGCAGGTTTCGTAACCGCAGGCGCCGCAGTTGAGTTCGTCCTCGGGACTGACTTTCCCGAGCTGCGTGAGGATTTCCGCGATCCGTTCCCCGGAGGGTATGGGAGTACGCTGATCCATGGGCTTGAACGCACATGTCAGCGAGACCTCGGAGAACTGTTCGACAGGAGTCGGCACCGTATTTTTCGCGAGCATCGTACGGGTATAACGGCCGACCGCGGCCCGGCGTTCGAATAACGATATCGAGTTGTTGGTGATACCTGCTCCCATGATACACCCGCGGCAACTCAGCACTTCGAGAAGGTGAACCGGTGCTTCCCCTTTTTCGAATTCCCTGATCGCCTCCGGAAAGGTCTCCCGGCCGTTCGACGAAACCACATCTCCTTCGATAAGGTCTTCCTTTATTTCCGCTGTTTCGAGCAAGCCGCGGGCCACAGGAAAAAGCCTCCCCTTGCCCGCGATGGGCGGATCGAACATCTGGTCCTCAAAACCGGTTTTGCGGATTTTCTGGTCCTTCAGCATGGTACGTAATTCGGTAAACGTGAGAACCGCATCCACATCGTCGGGAACGCCGTCCAGATGATCCTGTTCCGCCTTTTTCGCGATGCAAGGCCCGATGAATATCACTTTGCACTCAGGGCCATGTATTTTTTTTGCTATTCGGGCCATTGCGACCATCGGTGAGACAACCGGCGCCAGATTCCCTACGAGTCCCGGGAAGAATTTTTCGACATATGCGACGATTGCCGGACAGGAGGTGGCGATATAGCGCCGGTCGGGATTCTCCCGTAGCAGTGTGCGATACGCGTTGGCGACCAGGTCGGCCCCGAAGGCGACTTCATGAATATAATTGAAACCGAGCGCGCGCAATCTGTGGATGAGTTCACCCGCGTCCATGTCCGTGAACTCGACGGGAAAGCTCGGGGCGATCAGCGCCGCGCTTTTCAGGCTGGAGCCGATGAGAGATATCACCTGATCGATGCTGCTGAGCACCTCTTTGGCATTGCGGCTGCATACCTTGAAGCAATTACCGCATCCAATGCACCGCTGCGGGATGACCTCCGCCTGGCCATGCACGATCCGGATCGCCTTTGCAGGGCATTCCCGCACGCAGGTATAGCAGACTTTACAGCGCTCCTTGATGGAGCGGACAAGTGCCTTGCCTCCGATTTCCATTGTTTGCTCCTCCGGTCCTGCCGTTATACGGAGCGTGCGTGATAATGGGTGTGTAAAAGCTCGTGACTCTTTTCACCGAGCGGCTTGCCTAGGAATTCGTCGTAGAGCTGCCGTATCATCGGATTCGAATGAGAGGTGCGAACCAGTTCCTGCCGGTCGATGTCGTAGAGTTTTTTCATACGCGCCTTGACCGCTTCCTTGTCCATTCCGACCGGCTGACCGCCGCCGGCTATGCATCCGCCCGGGCAGGTCATGACTTCTATGAAATGTATGTCGCGACGGCCCGCTTTGATCTGATCGAGCAGTTTGCGCGCATTTCCGAGCCCGCTGACCACGGCGACGCCGATAGTCAGGTTGTCTATGTTCACTTTGGTCTCCTTGATACCCCTGAGTTCGCGGAGGTCCACGAGTACGGGATTTTCCATCTCTCTGCCGGTGATCATGAAATGGGCGGTCCGGACCGCAGCTTCCATTACACCTCCGGTGGCGCCGAAGAGTTTCCCTGCGGTACTGCGGGAGCCGAGCGGGTTGTCGGCAGGTTCCGGATCGAGTTTCTCGAGTACCACCCCGAATTTTTTCAGTAACGCCGCGAGTTCGCGAGTCGTGAGTACAGCATCGATATCCGGCAGGCTGTTCTGTGTCATTTCCGGCCGCTGTGCCTCGAATTTTTTCGCGGTGCAGGGCATGATCGAGACACTGAATATCTTTTTCGGATCGATATTTTCCAGCTCCGCGTAATGGCTTTTGATTACCGCACCCATCATCTGCTGGGGGCTTTTGCAGCTCGATACGTTGGGAATGAACTCAGGGTAATTCTGTTCGAGAAACTTGATCCATCCGGGCGAACAGCTGGTGAACATCGGCAGTACGCCTCCGGTGGTGATCCGGTGTACCAGTTCCGACGCTTCCTCCATAATGGTGAGATCTGCGGAAAAACCGGTATCGAACACCCGGTCGAAACCGATGTCACGAAGCGCTGCGGTCATCAGTCCGCATACGTCGAATCCCGCGGGAAGCCCGAACGCCTCTCCAATGGAAACCGAAATGCTCGGTGCATGCTGCACCACCACGAAAAGATCCGGATCGGCGAGCGCGTTCTCCACTTTTTCGACTTGAGAC
>CAZGVZ010000017.1:0-3081 GCA_964529145.1 uncultured Fibrobacteraceae bacterium
GTTGAAGGTTATGCTCTTCTTTCCTGCCCCCAGTTTTTCTCCCCGGTAGAGGTCGAACGGGTAGATTTCCTCGATAAGCCGGGAAACCGAGGAGATCGTTTCGGAAATCGAGGAGGAACCTGTGGTATCGTCCATCACGAAGCTGAAGTCCCGCTCGAGAGCCGGGAAGCGCGGCAACGGTTTATAGGCGCGCGGGGCGGCTTTACAAGCAAAGAGACCGGTGCAGTCCAGCTCGGCGTAGCATACCGGTGTCTTGATATCGAATGCCGAGGTGATCGAGGAGGAGATCATGCCCGCGTGGCCGCTCATGAGATTTCCAAGGGATACTTCAGCGACTTCCCTTCCGAAATACTCCGGCGCCGGTGCCTCCGGGGAGGGGAGGGTAAAGGCGGACGAATCAAGCCCGAGATGGGTACAGAGCGCCTCGAGCACTCCTTTGAGCAGATGGAACGATACGGGTTGCGCCGGATTGTTCCAGGTAGCCGGCCAGTAATTGCCTTCAAGGAGAATCGCGACCACGTTTCGTTCTTCGGCATTCCCGTCGGCACCGGTTTCGAATACTTTACCCGCTTCGAAAAAGCGATTGTCGACGTTTTTCCTGTTGATGTTGTATGCGGTGATTTCGAGGAGACTTCCCAGGAGAGTCGTTCGCATGAACGCCATGTCCGGAGTGAGGGGGTTGAGTATTTCCACCGGTTTTTTCCCGGGGGTCAGAAGCCGGCATTTCCGGCCGGAGGTCATGCTGTTGGTCACGGCCTCGTGCAGTCCCGAAAAGGCCAGTGCATGACGCAGGGTGTCGGTCACCCGTTCGACGCGGGGAAGGTTCTGCATCAGCGAAAGCCGCACGCTCTCCGCGGGAACGATGTTGTCGTAACCGTACATCCTTCCCACCTCCTCGATCAGGTCCTCCTGCGTGGAGAGGTCGTGACGGTAAAGCGGTACGGTGCACCGGATGATGTCTTCCGGGGTTATTTCGCACCCGATCTGCAGAGATTGAAGAAAACCGGCGATCTGGCCGGCGGTAAAGGATGCTCCGAGAACGCGCCCGGTTCTGGAAGTATGCAGGTCGATTATCCGCCGTTCGAGCTTTCGAGGATATTCGTCGATCCGGCCGAAGGCGACCTTTCCGCCCGCGAAACGTGAAAGGAGCTCGGCCGCTGTGTCGAGTGCGTCGATCAATCCCTGGTCCGGGTCGACGCCGCGCTCGAACCTGTAGGAGGAATCCGTGGTGCATCCCAGACGCTTGGATGTCTTTCTGATCCCGACCGGTTCGAAATAGGCGCATTCCAGAAATACATCCCGAGTCTCCGAGGTGATCTCCGAACCCGCACCGCCCATGATTCCAGCCAGCGCCACCGGACGGAGCCCGTCGTGGATGAGAAGATCCTCCGGCTGCAGCCGCCGCTCGTTGGAGTCGAGCGTAGTGAACGAACCGGCATCGCCCGCGTTGCGAACGACAATGCGGCTTTGCCCGAGTTTCCTGTAATCGAACGCATGCATGGGCTGGCCGAAGTGAAGCATCATGTAATTGGTGACGTCTACGATATTGTTGATCGGGCGTATCCCCGCAAGGGAAAGCCGGTACTGGAGCCACTGCGGCGAAGGCGCGATCGTGACGTTCCGCACGAGTCTGCCTGCGTAACGCGGACAGCGGTCGGGTGCCTCGATGTTGACGGAGATGGCAGCCTCGACCGGATCGCCCGGATTTTCTTCGGGACGCATAGCGGAGGGTTTCAGCGGAAGACCGAATCTGGCCGCGACCTCCCTGGCGACTCCGAGCACACTGAGGCAGTAGCCCCGGTCCGGGGTAAGCTCGATTTCTATCACTGCGTCATCGGGGTAATAATCTGAAAAAGGAGTGCCTGGAACCGTAGATTCCGGAAGAATCATGAGGCCGCTGTGGTCGTCGGAAATGCCGAGTTCCTTTTCGGAACAAAGCATGCCGTACGATTCCACTCCCCGGATTTTCGTTTTCTTGATCTTGAGCTCCGGGCTCAGCACCGTGCCGATGGTCGCGAGCGGAACGTGTATTCCGGCCCTGACATTGGGAGCTCCGCACACGATAGTCAGCTGCCCGGAACCGCCCGCATCCACCTTGCACACTGAAAGCCTGTCCGCGTCGGGGTGTTTCACGGTTTCGATGACGCGGCAGACAACTATGCCTTCGGGAGTACGCCGGTTTTCCACAGAGGCGACTTCGAGCCCGCTCGAAGTGAGCGCTTCGGCGAGATCCTCCGCAGGCACATCGATGTCGATTAGATCTTTAAGCCAGCTGTAAACGATTTTCATGATGGTTCACCGGGTTGACTGTGCCGCTGCGGTCAGAATTGACGAAGGAACCGGCGGTCGTTTTCGTAAAAAAGGCGGATGTCTTCGATTCCGTACTTGAGAAGCGCGATGCGTTCGATACCTATTCCGAACGCGAAGCCGGAGTACACCTCGCTGTCTATGTTGCCGTACGCCAGAACGCGCGGATGCACCATGCCTGCGCCGAGTACCTCGAGCCACCCTGAATGTTTGCAGACGGCACACCCTTTTCCTTTACAAAGAAAGCAGCCGACGTCTATCTCGACGCTCGGCTCGGTGAACGGGAAGAAGCTCGGACGTATTTTCAGGCGTGTCGAATCGTCGAAAAAACGACGTGAAAACGCGAGGAGGGTTCCCTTGAGATCCGCGAAGCTCACGTTACGGTCGACATACAACCCTTCGATCTGGTGGAAAAGGCAGTAGCTTCGGGCGCTCACTTCCTCGTTGCGGTATACCCTTCCGGGCATGATCGCTCGGATGGGAGGTTTGGTCTTTTCCATGGTGCGGATCTGGACCGGAGAGGTATGTGTGCGCAGAAGCGATGTCGCCGTGATGTAGAAAGTGTCCTGCATGTCGCGCGCAGGGTGGAACGGAGGCATGTTCAATGCCTCGAAATTGTAGTAATCGGTCTCGATATCCGGACCGTAGGCTACCGAAAATCCCATGCTCAGGAATATGTCCCGCATTTCGTCGCGTATCCTCATGAGAGGATGCAGGCTGCCCCGGGGCATGGGAAAGGCCGGAAGTCCCGGATCGAATGGATTCTCCTCCCGG
>CAZGVZ010000017.1:3091-19111 GCA_964529145.1 uncultured Fibrobacteraceae bacterium
AAGGAGAGGAGGAGAACTTCGATTCGAAGTACCGGGTCAGCTCATTGACCCGTGCGCCATATTCCCTGCGCTGCTCCTCGGGGACTTCCCTGACGAGCCTGAGGGCATTTTTCAGCACCCCTTTTTTTCCGAGAAACCGGACACGGAACGCTTCCGCGGAAGAACGGTCCCCGATGGAACCGAAGACCTCTTCGGCCTCCTGCCTGATTTGATCGAGTCGGGCGATCGAGGGAACGACCGCCGATGGTTCGTTCATACGGGATCCGCCTTATGCCCTCACCGAATCGACAAGCGATTTGAAGGCGTCGGGCTCGTGCAGCGCCAGATGTGCTAGTACTTTACGGTCAAGATCGATGTTCTTCGCCTTGAGGCCTGCCATGAACCTGCCGTAGGGGAGACCGTTGAGCCTCGCGGCGGCATTGATGCGGGTGATCCACAGAGAGTGGAAATTACGCTTTTTCTGTCTGCGGTCACGGTATGCGTAGACTCCGCTGCGCATGAAGGTGTCTTTCGCGATCGTGTAACAGTTGCCGCGTTTGCCGTAATTTCCGGCGGTCGCGGAGAGGATCTTCTTGCGTTTCGCACGTGAGGCGACGCGGTTTTTTGCCCTGGGCATACTAACTCCTTTTATTGTTGATCAGATACTTTACTGCGCTTCGCTCAGACCGCCACCATCGTACGCACCTTTTTCTCAACACCTGCGAACACCAGGGTGGTTTTCCTGAGGTTGCGTTTACGTTTACGAGGCTTTTTGTTCAGGATGTGTGTCTTGAATGATTTTTTACGTTTCAGATGACCGTTCGCGGTAATGCTGAACCGTTTCTTCGCACAACTTCGTGTCTTCATTTTCGGCATAGTGACGCTCCACTGACGCTAAGGTTCGAATGACCGGGTTCAGGCCGATTCCGGCGCCGTTTCGGCCATCTCTTTTTTCCGTTCGAGTTCCTGTTTCCGCTGGTAATCCCTGATTTTCAGCTTATCGGGGACATAAATGGTAATCATGTTCCGCCCTTCCATCTTCTGCGACATTTCTACCTGCGCGAGATCACCGAGGGCGCCGTCCATCCGGTTCAGGACCTCCTGACCGAAATCGATATGGGTGATTTCCCGTCCCCTGAAGACCACCGTAGCCTTTACCCTGTCTCCTTTGAGAAGGAACTTCCGGGCATGTTCCATCTTGAACATGAAATCGTGTTCATCGGTTTTGGGATGGAGTTTTATCTCCTTGAGATGCATTACGTGCTGTTTCTTCTTGGCCTCTTTGGCTTTTTTCGATTTTTCATACTTGAATTTTCCGTAATCCATGATACGACAGACCGGGGGGTCCGCGGTAGGCGCGACCTCCACCAGATCGAGACCGGCAGCTTCAGCGTGCGATAACGCTTCGGATGTCGGCATGATTCCCAACGCTTCACCGTTTTTACTGACAACACGCACGCGCGGCGTCCTGATTTCATGGTTGATTCGCGTTGAATCGTCTCTTTCCCTGGCGACCGATTGGTATCTGTTATTGATAGGGGACCTCCTTTGATCCGTTTATGTTGAAGAAACCGCTTCGTTTTCGGAAACAAGCATAGAAATGAAATTTTCCAGCGAAACGAATCCCTGATCTCCCAGGCCGTGCCTTCTTAACGAAACGCCCCCCGAGAGATCCTCCTTTTCGCCTACAACCGCCATCACCGGTATCTTCTGTGTCTCCGCATCGCGAATCTTGTAGCCGATCTTCTCGTTGCGATCGTCTGTTTCGGCGCGGATTCCCTTTTCGGATAATGTGTCGCGGATTTTCCGGACCGGCTCGATGAACCGGTCTGAAATAGGCAGCAGACGTACCTGCACGGGCGCAAGCCAGAACGGAAGCGCGCCTCCGTAATTTTCGAGCAGAATCCCGATGAACCGCTCCATAGAGCCGAAAAGTGCCCGGTGAATCATGACGGGCCGTTTGATCTGCCCGTCGGCGTCGGCGTATTCGAGTCCGAACCGTTCGGGCATGCTGAAATCGAGCTGAATGGTTCCGCACTGCCAGCTACGGTCGAGCACGTCCTTTATGTGAAAATCGATCTTGGGACCGTAGAAGGCGCCGTCGCCCGGATTGAGCTGATAATCGATTTTCTGATGTTCGAGAACTTTTTTGAGAACTTCTTCGGCCCGGTCCCACATTTCTACGGAACCAATGAACTTCTCAGGACGGGTCGACAGCTCTATTTTATAACTTTCGAAACCGAAAGTGCGGTACATGTTCATGATGAACCGCATGACTTCGGTCACCTGTTCCTCGATCTGGCCGGGAGTGCAGAATATGTGAGCGTCATCCTGGGTGAACTGGCGGACCCGGAAGAGGCCATGGAGCACTCCGGCTTTCTCGTGTCTGTGGACCAGTCCGAACTCGAAAAATTTTAGGGGAAAGTCGCGGTAGGAGTGTGTACGGTTACGAAAAATGAGCAGGTGTCCGGGACAGTTCATCGGTTTCACCGCATGGGTCGCTTCGTCGATTTCGGTGAAATACATGTTTTCACGGTACTTGTCCCAATGCCCGCTGCGATGCCAGAGTTCCTCATTTAGGATCAGTGGAGTTTTCACTTCATGATATCCGGCCTTGAGATGGAGAGACCGGCTGTATTCCGCGATGGTATTGTACAGTACGACCCCTTTGGGATGCCAGAAGGGAAACCCCGCTCCTTCCTGGTGGAATGAGAACAGATCGAGTTCCCGGCCGAGTTTGCGGTGATCTCTTTTCTGGGCCTCTTCGAGCTTGTGGAGATAGTCGTCGAGCATGGACTGCCGGGGAAACGAGATCGCGTAGATGCGCTGCAGCATCTTGTTCTTTTCATTGCCCCGCCAGTAAGCTCCAGCGATCGAGAGAATCTTGAAAGCCTTGATCGGAACTGTGCTCAGCAGATGGGGGCCGCGGCACAGGTCCTGCCATTCACCCTGACGGTACACGCTGGGAGGGCCTTCGATATCTGCGAGAAGCTCCAGCTTATACACCTCCCCGCGGGAGGAGAAATATCGCTGAAGTTCCTCGGCCGAAGGTTCGCTCCTGGTGATCTCGAGTTTACGTCCGATGATCTCCTTCGCTTTGGTCTCGATAGAGGCGACATCGTCGGGAGAGAACGGTTTTTCCGTATCGAAATCGTAGTAGAATCCGTTTTCGATCGAGGGTCCTATGGCGATTTTCGCGCCGGGGAACAGCTCCTGGACCGCCTGGGCGAGCACATGGGACGAGGAGTGCCAGAAGACCTGTTTGCCTTCCGGTGAATCGAACGTGAGAATTTCGATACGGTCGTTGTCGCTGAGTACCGCGGAGAGCTCGGTGGCGCGGCCGTTGATTTTTACGGCAACCGCCTCCCTCGCCAGCTGCGGGCTCAACTGCCGTGCGAAATCGAGCGCTTTGATGCCGTGCGCGGTCTCTCTGGTAGAGCCGTCAGGTAAGACAATTTTCATAGAATACGTTACAGTTCCCGCTTTGTGGGAAATTGATCAGAACCCACCCGCATCATCGGTTTGTTCGAGAGATGGGAATGAGATTTCAATAATGGGCGATACTGGGCTCGAACCAGTGACCCCTACCATGTCAAGGTAGTACTCTAACCAAACTGAGCTAATCGCCCGATAATTCGAAGATTTAAGCCTACGGCCCCGGCCGGTGATTCCGTAACTATTCACGTGATCGTACACCATTGACCGGTTTTATGTAACGGCAATCAGTTAAAATACGAAAGGTACGTGGGAAAATCAAATAGATTGTAATTGAAACCAAGAGATGATCGATTACTGCCCGGTAATGATATTGTGGAATTCCTCTCGGATTTTTTAAAGGGGACCACGGTCTTTGGGATCATGGTGAAGGACGGCAGCTTCGGACGAAGGCGCCCGTGCGTCACACCGTTCGTTCAAGCGTAAGGTATCCGGCGCTGTCGCGCTGTTTGTCATACCGCTTTGTGCCTTTTGGGGCTATTATCCTAAAGCCGGACTATAATTTTAGCCGTGGTATCTGGTTCCCGGCGGGATCGGCCGAAATGGCGCGGTCAGCGGATGACCGGTACCATTTCGGAGGCGCGCAGGCCGTCGGAGTCGATCTCCACGACAAGGTTTCCGGATCGAAGGGGTAATCTCGTTTCGTGCCACTCTCCGGAGCCGATGCTTTCGAAACTGGAGACCGTTTCTCCGCGAAGCGAGACGATGCGTACCCGGTTGAGCCCGCTTGAGAGCCGGAGACGCAGCCCGGTTCCGGTTGAACGCACACGTCTTGAACCGGATGCCGAAGGAGCATTTCGAGGACCGGTTCGAACATTCATCCCCGGAGCGCCGATCCCGAGGATGTTTCTGCCGCTGACCAGATTTTTCGGCGCCTGGGAGGACGTTCGTTCCTCAAGCTCCGTGCCGGTATAATCCATCAGTGAGAACGCATCGCACCGTCCTTCGTTTTCTTCGGCATCGATTATCAAAAAATAGGTCACCTCTTCCGCCGTGGGCAGCGAATCGGCCAGATCGGAAACGTCAAGGCCGATTTCAATCGACGCGAACGAACTCTTGCCGCACATGGGAAACTCTCCACCCGCGTTCCTGAATTGCCGCAGGGGGCGTATTTTTTCCGGGGCTGAGGCGGTTCCGCCTGCGATGCCCACGGAGATAGCCAGGTCGCTTCTCCGTTCGTGCGTGAGGGATACCTTGAAAGCTCTTCGGGGTGTGTACTCCTTTTTCACAGTGATGAAATAAGCCCTGTTGCCGATCACGCCACCTCTGCCGAACGGTGTCTGCAGCAGCCTGTAGGGTACATACACGAAGCCGTTATCCCACGATCCGGTTCCCCAGGTGTTTGCGCAGACAAAGGCCCCGATCTCGTAATCGGCCTGGGTGATCTTCCTGTCTTTGTTGAGATCGCGCGTGTTCGAAAAGATTCCATCGTCGTTCGCATCGAAACGGATGCTGTCGTGGTATCCCACCACAGCATAGGTGTGCGAGCCCATACCGGAAAGTGAGCCGAAAGCGGTTACGATGTATTTGCCCTTCTCAGGGCCTGAAGTGATTTCGGCGTCCTGAATTCCCAAGGCCGAAGCGGTTATCGTGAAGATCCCGCCGACAGGCGAGCCGTTGCCATGGTCGAACAGCCATCGTTTCATGGCGTCGAATGTCCCGGGTTCCATGAAACTCAGCGAATCGACCTGTTCGACCCGGTTCTCCATGGCCCTGAGGTATCGCTCGTATCCGCTCATCCATTTCGTTGAACGGGGCTCGATGGATCCGAAATCCGACGCACTGGGTATGCCGTTCTCTCTCGCGATCGACCATGCATCGATGAACATGCGGTATGTGCCGTTCTCTTCGGAACCGTCGTTTAGAAAGTTGTAGGTGCTGAAATAGGGGTATTGATGGCTCGGATCATCTGCCGAAGCGTTCCGGGATGCGTTGATTTCATAGGTGAAAACATACCCGATACTGTTGGCGTTGGCGCAGCTTTCGCCTACCTGGGCTATCACTTCGGGAAAATGAGGGTTGAGGCTGTTGTCTATATGGGACGGCAGGGGAGACGTATCGCTGTCGATCGGAATCTGCGCGCCGGACAAGGTGAAAAGAGCGAGCAATTCCCAGATGAGCGGCTTGAGTCGGATCAACGGTCATCCTCCAGTCTGCCGATGAACGCGTACTTGTATGCGGTAGCCAGGAAATAACCGTCACGCGAAAGGCCGCCCTTGAACGGAAACCGGATCAGTGTATCCGGAGTGTCCGCATCGTCGGTTTCGAGCGTTGCCGTGTGTGAAGGAGCGGGATTCCAGGTGCCGGAGAGCCGCCTTTTGAGTGTATATCCCGAAGATTCATCCGCCGGAGAACCGGCCTCTCCAAAGCTGCCCGAAGTGTAATACTCCCCGGTGGTGACCGTGTAAACGATATGATAATCTCCGGAAAAAGGGTCTGTCCACCAGTGCGGGTCGGAGCCGCCCTCAGCCACAAGCCGGGGGATCGAGCCGGGTGTGAGCCGCTGTATATAGGAGGAGTAGGCTTCTCCGTGCGCGGCATCGTAGAAACAATGGAACGCGACCCATCCACCGTCCGGTGAAACGAGCGGACTCGCGCAGTACCAGTGTTCCCTTCCTTCGGGCTTGGCGAGCCTGACCGGCCGGGGAGAGGAACCGTCCGAATAATCGATGTAGAACAGAGACCCCGCGCTGGAAGGGAGCGTATAGACGAACTTGAATCGCGTCGTTCCGAAAAAGCGGCTTACCGATTCGAAATCGGCGAATCCGGTTTCTCCGTAGGAGGGTTCCCCGGCCTGGCCGCCCCGTCCGGCCGAATCCGGGATCCAGAAGTGCGGGGTACTGAACTCCTCGAGCGTTCCGTCGCACAGCTTCATGACCGCTCCGTCCGCCACACGAACGGCGTACCCGCTGTACGGTTTTTCGATCTTCCCAGCGAGACAGGCGAGGTACCCGGGGTGGGTAGACCATTCGGGGCACTGGAGTTCTCCCGCACCGGCGAATCTGTCGAGCATGACGAACCACCGGACCGTATTCGACGTGTCGGCGATCACGAGACGGTCGTGTTGCGCGACGGGCGTTTCGAACCCGGTCATCGTTTCGGGGACTTCGAGCGACAGCCGTTCGAATCCGAGAAAGAGCATGCATCCGGAAAAAGGACCGGAGGGAGCGATAGAGGGATTGCAGCTCTGTTCCGCTCCGTTGATCCTGTAGACCGTACCCGTACCCGCGAACGATCTCCGGTCCACGGAATCCGCCCGAAAGGAGCCGGGCTGCTTTTCGGGCTTGGGAGAGTAGGGGAAATCGCAGGCTCCGGTGCATAAAGCCGCCACGATGCCGCACCATCGGGCCACAATAAGGAAGAAAGCGGGGTGCCGGTCGCTTCCGTTGTTTTCAATTCCGTGCGGCAAACCTTTCCTCCGTTTTACGGCGTTAATGTGAAACTGTCCGAAATCAGCGCGCTGTTCGGAAACGGCGAACTGTAATCCTTCAACAGGAACCTGAAGGAGAGATCGAGATGGTCGCTGACCAGGGTATCGTAAGCGAGGGGAACGAAAGGAAACTCAAATACTTTAAGCGGCGGATTGCCGCTTTCGGTCACGGAGCTCTGCCCGGAGATCTCTTTCCAGTCCATCAGTTCATGGGCGAAAAAAATGCGTATGTGACTGATGCGGTCGGTGTTGACCCTGTATTGCAGTGTAATCGTGTCATGCAGGGAAAAGACTCGCTCACCGGAGGGATGATCCAGAACGAGCGGACGGGATCCGATGATCGTGAACCGGTCGCTTTCGGCAGTCACCGAATTATCTCCCTCGATGCGTAAAAAACACTGTTGTTCCCCGAAATAGCCGAAATTCGCAGTATCGTTTCCCGGTACCCACGCCAGAGAGGCCATTCTGCCGTTCACCGAAAGAGGGGAGACCGGGAGCCAGGTGGCGCCGGAGTCGATGGTCGCCGCGACGCTAAGCCCCTCCGGGCCGGTTCCCGTGAACCGGAACGAGAAGGCTACCGTGTCGGGTTTCGATTTCCTGTCGAAGGAGGGATAGGCGGCGAACCGTTTGCCTGCCAAAGCGGTGATTTCACTGAATCCCGCAGGCCCGAGGGGTGGGTTGCTGCATCCGGTCATCATGGCTGAGAGCAGAAGGCCTGCCAACGCATTTCCCGGCCTGAAAAGTACGGAGCCGGCGGCGCCGGGAGAGCGGTTATCCTCTTTTCCCGGTGAAAAGAACCTTTTTTTTATGCAGGTGATCGATGCCTTCAATGAAGGTAAACCCTTTTCGCGTTTGCATGAATATCGATGCGTTTTCGTGTGGAGGGGTATGCGCATCGATGTATACCCCTAGAATGAATTATAACATACCTTTTTCCGCAGGGTACCGCACCGGTGCGGAGGAAAATAGTTCAGGCGCACTCCTGCCGCCTGTGCCGGACCGGCCTCCCCGGCGGATCGCGAGAACAAATCCCTTTTCCCGCTCGCGGCGGAAAGGTGGATTTTGGTGCATGCACCGGTCCTAAGCGCCTGAAACAGGGAGATATGCCCGGATAACACCGGTTTTCCGCGTGGGACGTCCACGTTCCCTGACAACGACACTCTTGACGTTTTTTGATCCTTTACGGAAAAACCGCTTGATTTGCGCCGGTCATGTTGTATTTTCCTTTCACATTCGATATACTTCAATTGCAGCATGAAAAAAAATTATCCGGTTTCACTTGTCCTTTCACTTCTGAGCGGACTTCTCCTCGGCGGTACGGTTCTAAGGAAAGAATCGTGGGACATCGACGTATACGGTAAAGTACCGGTTCCCTTCGACGCGGCCGGATGTCCATGCGAGGGGCCCGAGGACGCGCCGGTAGTCATCACGGAATTTTCGGACATGGATTGCCCTTACTCCGCCAGAAATGTACAATCAATAGACAGCGTGAAGCGGCGGTACGGGGGTAAGGTCCGGTATTGCTTCCGTCATTTTCCTCTGCAAAGTCATGAATTCGCCGCTTTGAAAGCCGCGGCGGTCGTCGCTGCAGACGCCCAGGGCAAGGCGGCAGAGATGCGGGAACTCCTGTTTCGGGTGAGGCCGTTCGACAACGTGGAACCTGCGATCATGGGAATGGCCGCGGGACTGGAATTGCGAAACGAGGAGTTCACTGAAGCGCTGCACGCGCCTGAAACCGGGATACGCGTTATCGAGGACAAACGCAAGGGAATCGAATGCGGCGTGCGATCCACGCCCACGGTGATAATCAACGGATACCTCATAAAAGGAGCCGCGGGTTTCGACCGTTACGCTTCGGTGATCGATAAGTTGATATCAACACCGCACCCCGAATGAGCGGTGCATTTTCACTATATACCTTATATGCAGGAGGTTTTCAATGATTAAGCGTCTGATGGTGTTAGTTGCTGCGATGGCCATGCTCGGTGCGATCGGCTGCTCGAAGGATTGCAGAGTATGCTTCGATGATGGGACAGGTGGTAATGAATGTATAACTATCGAGGACATGAAAAAAAGCGAATGTGAAGACTGCGGCGAGAAAGTGGCAGCCAAAGTGGTTGAAAAGATGCTCTCCGAGATGGATTTGTCGAAAACCACCTTCGACGAAGATCTCTTCGGGGACGAAGAGATGGATTTGGAAATGAAATGTAGTGTCAAGTAATGCAATACCCTGGTGCGGATCAGGATCCGCACCCCCTTCCTGCTGTCCTGTCATTGTTCATTGTGAGGTAAGGCATCTGTGAAAAACCCTCCCGAGGGTACATAATAAGAAACTGCTGGCTCTGTGGTGGAGTAAGAAGGCACCATGGAATGCATGGCATCCTTCTTGTTTTTCGTGGGCCAGGGCACTCCATGGCGTGCACTTACATGGGCGGTGGTAATTGACTAGTGATGAATATATTGACAGAGAAAACCAGTTGCAATACGTGAATACACGACCGAATCCCGGAATACTGTTCTGTGTGATGCTTCTGCTGTCGATCGGAACAGAATCGCTCTCTCGCGGCAGGCTTGATTCCACGGTAATATGGTTGGCCTATTCGGACGCCTGGGGAGTCGTGCGGGAACATAACCGATTCCGCCTCGCTTATAACGACCTGAAAAGGCCATACGACGCTCCGGTCAGTATTTTCCATCGTTCCGGAAAAGTGGGGAGCGGAGATTGCATCTCATGTTCGCTACAGGTGAGCGGCATCATCGATTCCGTCATGTTCGGTATCTTTCTGAGATGGGAGGGTGAACGCCATTACGATTTTCTACTGACCGGAGACCGTCAGATCGGAAACGTTTCCAGGATCCGCAGGACGTTTGATGTCGAAAAGGTCATCTCGCGTTTCGGAATTCCGCTCACTACACCCGTGAAAACCGATACACTATGGCACGATGTCCAATTCATGATTTCAGAAAATGACCTCGATATCCTGTATGATTCTTTGCATGTCGCTTCGATCGAGCTGCCATTGGCAGCTGATGAAATCACCATATGGGGATTTTCCGCCTCCTACTGTAATATATCTTTGAAAGATCCGGTCAGAATTATTGGACATTCTGATACCATTCGGCTTCCCGTAAATACGGAAGGTACCCGTATTTTCCGCATTTTCAGGGATCGGAGGAAAGGTTCGAGCGATAGAATTCTGGGTTACTGATGTCCGAGCCTGGTGTAGCCGGGTCTGTTTTTCAGGTTTTCCCAGATGAGGAATCATTAGTTACAGTGTGTAAGGCATCTGTAAGAAACCTTTCCAGGGGTTCAACAAGAGGAGTCGCCGGCTCTGCCGATGGAGCGCGATACGTCATCTTGGAATGCATAGCATTCTTCTTGCTTTATGCAGGTTAGGGTACGTCATGGCATACCCCTGCATGGGCGGTAGTAGTTGATTGATACACATTCCGGAAACCGTTATGAAAAATAAAAAAATATTGCGGGTACTCGCCCTCTGCACCTTCCCGATCGCCGCTGCAGCATCTTTTTTTGCCGCACGAAACCTGCTCGCCATCGAACGCAACATGGTATACCTCGCTGACGAAGTCGTAATCGACACCACGGGTTATCCCTGCATCGGCGAAGCGGATGCCCCTGTTTCCGCGGTGGTATGCTTCGATTTCATGTGCGTCTACTGCGACTCCCTGCACACTCTTCTCGATTCGATCGAATCCCGCTACCGTGGAAGAGTGAAAATCCACGAAAAACCGTACGCTCTGCTCAACCGGCGTTCCGAGGTGCTGGCCCGCGCGCTTCTGGCTTCGGGCAGGCAGAACGGATATGACAGGATACTCGGCCCCCTCTTTGCCCTGGCTCCGGGCGCCAGGGCGATGAGCGTCCGTTCGATCGAGGACACCATAGGCCGCATCGCCGTGAAACTCGATCTGGACGGAAAACGTCTGCTCAGGGACATGCGGTCACGGCAGGTCCGAAAAATGATCGAAAGCGGCCGGGCGGAAGCCCGGCTCTACGGCATTCACAGCGTTCCCTTGTTTTTCATGGGTCCTTACATGTTACGGGGGTACCGTTCACGGACGGAGTACGAGACCTGCATCGAGAACGTTCTTGACGTTACCTCCTGATCGGCTCCTTCCGAAGAGCGCCCGTCCGCTTTCTTCGACCTGATGTCAAAGGCGCGGATTGCATTATCCGCATCGGGAGAGAGTTGCATACGGTATCCCGCAATTATATTCTTCTGATGTGGATCCCCGGGGAGAATTGCGGTACCGCCGTACCATCGCATGGTTGAATCCGGCGAGCGGCCCTTCCGGTTCATTCCTTCCGGATCCGGAAAAACCCGAAACAGGTCTATTTATCCATTTTGCTGAAACAGGAGGTTTTTTATGCTCAGACATCTCTGTGTGGCCGGAGCCGTCCTAGCCGTTGTAGGGTCGAGCGGCTGTTCGAAAAAGTGTGAAGTGTGTTTCCATGACGAAACGGCCGGCGGAATATCGTGTATTACACTTGAAGATATTGAGGAAAACGATTGCGATGCGTGCGGCGAGGAGGTCTCCATGAAACTGGTTTCCGAGTTGTACGACGGAACGGTGAAAAAAACCGCCGGGGAGGATGAAGACCTTGATATGACCTGCAAGGTAAAATAGATTCGTGGGGCGGCGGCTCTGGGCGGGGTTCGGGTGGCGCCCCGCCTGATTCGAAATCAGGTGCTCCTGCACCATTATTACATGACAAGAGTAAAAGGCTCGACGCATATCAGTCCGGGCTTCATGCCCGGGTATCGGAAAAACACACGAACTCTCTCGCGTGTGACCTGGATGAGAGATCCAGGTCCTCCAATCACCAAATGACCATTCGCACGAAAGGGAACGGCTCATGCTGACCGAAAACAGGGACCTGATGGCGCGGGCGCGTGCATCGCTCAAGGGAAAGTGGGGGATCGCGATCGGGATCTCCGTGGCCTACCTGCTGATTTCGGCGATCGCAGGATCACCGAAATATCTGAAGGCGCTCGGCTTTGTCCTGAGCGGCCCGCTCACGGTAGGGTATTACACTGCGTTTCTCTCCATTGTCCGCGGCACTGAGGTGCGGTTCGGGCAATTGTTCGAGGGATTCAGGGATTTTCTGAACTCTTTCGGAGCCATGCTCCTGATGACGGTCTTCATCGTACTCTGGTCGCTGCTTCTCATCGTTCCGGGGATCGTAGACAATCCGGACACGGATGCCTTCAAGGCGCTTGCAGCCAGCAAGGAAATGATGCGGGGCAATAAAAGCAAACTGTTCCGACTCTGCTGCCGTTTTATTGGATGGTTCCTGGCCGGTATCCTGACCGCCGGAATCGGGTTCATCTGGATCGTTCCTTACGCGAGCGCGTCGCTGGCTCATTTTTACCAGGATCTGCTCGATAATAGTCGAAAAAATCCACTGGCCTGACAAGGAGGAATCCCGGTGCACCTTTTCGACACGCACTGCCATCTTCAGGACGACCGTATGGCATGCGATGTAGGATCGGTCATCTCCCGGGCTACGGACGCGGGCGTCACCCGCATGATGTGCTGCGGCAGTTCCGAAAACGACTGGGAACCGGTACTCGAGCTTTCGAGACGCTTTTCCTGCGTCGTACCGGCACTCGGCATCCACCCGTGGTACGCCGGTAAACGGAGCGGTCACTGGCGTCGCACGCTCGAACTGCTCCTCCGGAATGATCCGCGCATCGCGGTGGGGGAGATCGGACTCGACCACGCGATCGCACCACGCGACGATCGTGACCAGGCGGAACTTTTCGAAAGTCAGCTCGAACTCGCGCGGGAACTCGACCGTCCGGTTTCGCTGCATTGCCGCAAGGCATGGGGAGACCTGATGGGGCTCTTCCGGAAGCGGCCCGGACTTGCCGTTGACGCGATCATCCATTCGTATGGCGGTCCCGCGGAACTGGTTGACGAACTGCAGCGCATGGGGGTATATATTTCCTTTTCCGGTTCGGTAACCTTCGAGCGGAACCTGAGAGGAAGAACGGCGGCCGTCCTCGTATCGGACGAAAGGCTGCTCGTCGAAACCGACAGTCCCGACATTCCGCCCTTTGGCCATTCAGGTCCCAACGAACCGGCCGCGGTGGTCGAGGTGGCTGCCGCGATCGCGAAGCTGAGGGGTACGACTCCCGAAGCTGTCGCTTCGCTCACCTTCCGGAACGGAGTCAGGCTGCTCTGTCGTCATTCCACTGAGGGTTCTTCAGGAGATCCTCGAACTCCTCGGCGGAAACCGGTTTGCTGAAGTAGAAGCCCTGAACCTGCTCGCACCCTTTCCGTTGCAGATATTCCGCCTGTTCGGCGGTCTCGACCCCTTCCGCCACCACGATCAGGTCGAGGCTGTGCGCCAGGGCGATGATGGCGTCCACGATCGCTTCATCGTTCGAGCCGGCCTGCATCTCCATGACGAACGAACGGTCGATCTTTATCGTGTCGATCGGGAACTGCTTGAGGTAGCTCAGAGACGAGTATCCGGTGCCGAAGTCGTCGATCGCGAATAAAATTCCCTTTTCCCTGAGTTTGCGGAGCGTGGCTATTGTCTGCTCGGGTTTTTTCATACCCACGCTTTCGGTGATCTCGAACTTGAGGTCATGGGGGTCGAATCGTGATTCCCGCAGCACACGTTCGATCATCTCGATGAGGTCCTGCTGCTGAAACTGCCGCGCGCTCAGATTGACCGACACGATGAGCGGGCGGCCCGCGGATTCCTGCCACCGGCGCATCCGGCGGCATGCGGTGTCGAGCACCCATTCACCTATGGGAATGATGAGTCCGCTCTCTTCGGCGAGAGGAATGAACTGCGCTGGGGATACCATCCCCAGATCCGGGTGCTTCCAGCGTATGAGCGCCTCGGCCCCCACGATTTTCCTGCTCGCGAGATCGACTATCGGCTGATAGTACACCAGGAATTGATTGTCTACGAGCGCCTTCTGGAGATTGTGCTCGAGCGCGAGCTGCTCCAGCGCCTGAGTGTTCATCGACGGCATGTAGTGCTGATAGTTGCTGATGCCTATCTCCTTTGCTCGAAGCATCGCGGTTTCGGCATTCTTAAGCAGCTGTTCGAACTCCTCGCCATCGCTTGGAAACAGACTGACCCCCAGGCTTACCGTAATGAACAGCTCCTTTTCCCCGATGAGATAGGGACTGGAGCAGGACGAGAGAATCCGTTTCGCGACTCTCGCCGCATCCTTGGGGTGAAGTATATCCTCGAGCAGGATCGCGAACTCGTCATCTCCAAGACGGAACACGGAATCGACCTCGCGCGTACACGACTTGAGGCGAAGGGCCACCTGGTGGAGCAACTGATCTCCCAGGGCGTATCCCAGGGTATCGTTGATCGTCTTGAACCGGTTGAGGTCCAGATGCAGGACGCCTAGAATCCCGTTTCTCCGGCGGGCAAGGTTGAGCATGAACGTGAGGCGGTCATACAGCAGCATTCGATTGGGCAGACCTGTGAGCGAATCGTAGTATGCGCGGTTGCGCATCGAGTCGCTGTTCGCGTGGACGAATCCGCAGATATCGGTGTAGATACCGATGTATCGTACGACCTCGCCCCCTTTCGTAAGGGGAACGATGGTGAGCAATTGGGGGTATATTTCTCCGTTTTTCCTGCGGTTCCATATCTCACCCTGCCATTTTCCCTCATCTCGAATGGTGTCCTCGAGGTGACGGTAAAAATCATCATCGTGGTGATGGGATTTGAGTATGGAGGGCTTCCTGCCTACCACTTCGGAGGATTCGTAGCCCGTGATCTGTGTGAATCCCGGGTTCACCCGCAGGATGACCCTGTTCCTGTCTGTGACGAGTACTCCCTCGGCTGCATGAAGGAGAACCAGTTCATCTTCGAAAAGCAGTTGCGGCGCGTCCGGAGCGTCGTCGCCTTGATGTATCGCAAACGGATGAGACGACATGTACCTTTTCCGGTAACTCTCGATAAACGGGAAAGTCTGGTCAATATTTTTCATTATAGCATTGAAGCGGCAAGGATGCAATGCGGGAAGACTCCGGCCTGCGGAGGTCGTTTTCCATGGTCTCTCTGGCTCCTTCCGGAAGATGAGACATGAATATGATAACAGTGCAGGAGCACCTTATTTGAACCGGGTGGGGCGCCATACGAATAGCGGGTGAGAGGTGTTTTTCAAACTGAGACACTACAAAACGGTACTCACCCGGTACAATAAGTTCATGCCCTGATTTATTTTTCCTGCAAGCGTTTGCACGGACCTGCGGTAGAACGGAAGACAAAAAAGGCCCGAAACTCCGGTTAGCATCGTCCTGTGGCTTTCCCGAAAGGGCGGATTCGCCCGCTCCTCTCCGGTACGGGATGAAAATACGTTTCAGGGGTGTCGGACCGAAATTCCTGTCGCAGCCTCTGCGGTACCCGATGCGGGGTTTCGTGCACACGCGAAAAAAAATGCATACTGCAAACACAAACCCGGAAACCGGTCTTGGCGCGCGAATTCACCCTCAAAAGCTTTCCTCAGTCCGGGCGCTCCGGAGCGATCACCCGTCAATGCCCCGGCCGCCGCCGGCGTCGTTTCTCCGGCGTGCCGTACTTCGCCCTGCTGATTGCAGCCGTATTTCCCTGCAGGGCCATGCTGCTCATTCCCATGGACGGATCACAAAACGACCATCTCAAGGCATACGGCATCGTTTTTTCGGCGCTTTCCGGGGGACAGAAGGTCTATTGGCTGCTCAATTACAGGGGCGGATCGTTCGTTACGGGTGAATCCCCGGGGATCCTTCTCTCTGCCCGCAGAGCCGGCGTCACCATCTCCGGAATTTCGGATGGCGACTGGGAGGAAATCAAGGCTTCCGTCGCCGGAAACAATATGGAGAAGGTGACCCTCGAAAAACCTCCGAAAATCGCGGTGTACACTCCTCCGGGAAAACTTCCATGGGACGACGCGGTGACCTTGGCGCTTACCTACGCGGAGATCCCGTACGAGAAGGTGTACGACAGGGAGGTCGTGTCCGGCAAGATGCGCTCCTTCGACTGGTTGCACCTTCACCACGAGGATTTCACCGGGCAGTACAGTAAATTTCACCGCGGTTTTTCAGGCACCACGTGGTACCGGAAACAGAAGAGG
>CAZGVZ010000018.1:0-3406 GCA_964529145.1 uncultured Fibrobacteraceae bacterium
GCGCATATTCGTGAGTTTCTTCTCCTTGCCCGGATTGACGAGCATATCGTTGCTGCGGCAGTTTTCTCCCACGATCTGGCCGCGGTAGATGCTCGTACCGGGCCCGATGAAAAGCACCCCGCGGTCCTGAAGGCCGTTAAGGGCGTATGACATCGAGACGCACGGCTCCTTGGCGACCATGACACCGTTGGCGCGGACCCGCATTTCTCCGGCCCAGGGACCATAGTCAAGAAAAACGTAGTTCATCGCCCCGGTTCCGCGCGTATCGGTGAGAAATTCGGAGCGATAGCCGAGCAGTCCGCGGGTCGGAACCCTGAAAACGATTCGCGCCATCCCCTTATCCTGGCCCATCTCGATCACCGTCCCCCTCCTCGATCCGACCTTCTCGATCACCACGCCGGTATATTTTTCGTCAACGTCTACCGTAAGCTCTTCATAGGGTTCCAGGAGATTTCCTTCCACCTCTTTCATGATGACCCGGGGGCGGGTCACCTGGAATTCGTATCCTTCCCGGCGCATCTTTTCGATCAGAATTGACAAATGAAGTTCGCCCCTTCCTGAAACCTTCTGACCGATTGTGCAGTCGAGGTCCTCGACGACCAGAGCCACATCCGAGAGCGTCTCACGCCGCAACCGCTCCTGCAGATGTCGTGACGTGACGAATCGTCCCTCTCTTCCGGCGAAGGGAGAATCGTTCGGAATGAAATTCATCGAAATGGTCGGGGGGTCGATCTCTATCGGCGGAAGCGGCACCGGGTTCAAAGGGTCGGTGAACGTCACTCCCACGGTCACCTCCTCCATTCCGGCTACCGCGACCACTTCCCCTATCGAGGCTACCTCGATAGGCTCCTTGCGGACTCCTTCGAAACGGTATACCTGGCTGATTCTTGCGGGAATGAGGGTGCCGTCCCGAAGTGAAACAACGATGTCCTTGTTGACATTCAATGTTCCCTGCGTGATTTTACCGATCCCGAGCCGTCCCATATAGGGCGAGTAGTCGATGGAACTCACCAGCATCTGCAGCGGAGCATCGGGATCTCCGGCTGGATGCGGAATGCGGGAAACGATTTTTTCCAGCAGCGGCTCGAGCGACATATCGTCATCATCCGGATCGTTGCGCGCATAACCCTCTTTGGAGGATGCGTAGACGATAGGAAAGTCAAGTATATGATCGGGTGCGCCGAGTTTCACGAATAGATCGAACACCTGATTCACGGCCCAAACCGGCCGTGCCGCCGGTTTATCGATTTTATTGATGACCACGATCACCGGCAGTTCCAGTGCAAGCGCTTTCTTGAGCACGAAATGCGTCTGCGGCATCGGACCTTCCTGGGCGTCGACCAGGAGCAGCGCGCCGTCCGCCATCCTCAGCACACGCTCGACCTGACCGCCGAAATCGGCGTGTCCCGGCGTATCGATGATATTGATCTGATTGCCCCTGTAACGGAACGATCCGTTCTTGGAAGCTATGGTGATTCCCCGCTCGCGTTCGAGATCCATGGAGTCCATCAACCGTTCGGCGATAACCTGATTGTCGCGGAACATCCCGCTTTGACGGAACAGTTGATCGACCAGCGTTGTCTTTCCATGGTCGACATGGGCAATGATTGCGATATTGCGAATTCTCTGATACTTCATTATGACCTGTTATTTCCGGGAGAAAAAAGAAGAGATGATCAGACGAGGCGACCCGCTCTGCTTATACAAGGCAGGTAAAATTACATTATGGAAGGTAATTAATCCAAGGATCGTGTTTAGACGGCCTACACGGAAGCTGTGCTGCGCTCCATCCGGCTTATTTTGGAAGTGTTACCCTGCATTATGCGTATCGAAGGAGCGTAAAGAACGGGTGGAGAAACTCCGGATCGGAGCCACACCTTTCCATCTCTATGATTCAAAGCACTATCTTTACGGTCGGAATACTCCGAAGCAAACCCAAAAGCGAGAGGCGCTGAGCTTCGTCACGCACCACCGCTTCGATGCCTACTGAAACGTATTTCCCACCCGTGCTTTGGTTCCCCGGGTTGATCGTGTATTCGATATCCCCCATCTTCCCGGGGATTTCCTTATATATCCTATCGCCGTCGCTTCCTATCAGCCGGTAGGACCACGTACAGGGATAGGTAATGACCGGTTTCTTCATTCCTCCCAACCGCTTCAGCCTGCGCTCATCGTAATACTGTGATTCTTTCGGAAATCCTGTATTTTCCCGCGCTTACTTCGACAACGAAGGAACCGCCCGGAACGGCGGTTCCATGTGAAGACCTTCCGTCCCACATGATCGATTTCGCCTGCGGGCGGACTCGCAGAGCACGTACGAGAACTCCCCGCATATCGTAAATTCTTGCGGTGACCGGTTCGCCGTTTCCCCGGGGAAGCGCGAAATGAATCGTGGACTCACGCAGGCCCCCCCCGGAGAGAATGAAGGTAAACCGTTCGGTGCCTTTGGTGCCCGTGACTTTTCCAACGGTGGTTCCGGTGGGCGTGATTTCAACCCATACCGGATCGGTTTCCTTGTACCCGAATTCCGTGAGGAATTTTGGAATCACACCAGCCTCATGGTTAGTGACTTTCATCAGCTCTTCGCGGATTTTTTTCGCACAGCAGTAATCGACAGCTCCAGCGAAGGTCCCCATGATGAGCCGGTCCGGTTTATGTGTTATGTTGCCGGATGGTCCGCCTTTCATGGCCCACAGCGTGTCGATAATGCAGAGCTGCTGCCTTACCGGGTCCCCGCCGACAATGGCTGCAATTTTGTTGCTGTTCATCAACCCGGCATTGGAATGAAGGTGCACTGCCGCAAGACCGAACATCCGATCCTGTTTTAAGAACGTCCCGAAATGGTTTTTAAGGCAAAGGGTCAATTTCCCGACGTTAAATGGACTGTCATGCCCCTTGTTGACAGCGATATTGACGATGATGTCTGTGACACCGTCGACCAGATCTTTTGGCCCGGAACCGCCAGAAATGGAAGGAATGGCCACCGGGGCTTCTCCTCCGAGAGAATCGTACTTGTTACTGAGTACCGCCCGGATTTTCGTGTTGTCGGTAAGACTCATGAAAGACTGGTACTGTGCCCAATCCCCACCCTGACCGTCGAACAGCACGATATTCGCCGGCTGGACGCCGAATCCGATCAACAAGTCCACTATCTTTTTTATAACCGCGACGCGCGCCATCATGTTCCGTTCGACGCAGTTCACTTTGATCATGACTTTGGTGCTGTCCCACGGTTTGCTCGACCTGAAGATCGTTTTCCATGCGTCATCGGCCGTAGCTTTGCCTGTAAGCTCCATAGCCATCAAGTCCATATTTTTTTCCACACGTTCCTGATTCACCGCCGCATTCTGGGCACTGATCGACGCCCCGGTCGGATCCCCGCACATATCCGGGTCGTGCATGCAGA
>CAZGVZ010000018.1:3465-3834 GCA_964529145.1 uncultured Fibrobacteraceae bacterium
GTCGACCCAGACACTGCCTCCCTGCGAGGCGAAGAGTTCCCTGGCGCCCGGGCCGGTCAGCGACAAACCAGCAGCGCCGGCTACGGAATTCTTGATGAACGTTCTACGACTGAGAGACATATATAATGCTCCTTCAACTCGATCGGATTTTCAGAAAAGAGTGGTGATCGGATCAGATGGTCAACGGGCAATCATCACGATACCGCTAGACCGGGCCTGCCCGTTCGAAATGCGATACGAATAGAAACCGTTCGGCACGTTGAAACCATAAGCCGACTGTTTGTGCCACACCACACCGCGTACGTTCGATTGTCTCGTGTTCCATACGAGACAACCCTTCATGTCGAAAATCGACATCTCGACCTGATA
>CAZGVZ010000018.1:3844-9357 GCA_964529145.1 uncultured Fibrobacteraceae bacterium
GGCGACTTCAGGGAGCACGAACTCGAACGTCCCCCCATGATTCATCGTCCTTACATCGAGCCTCCTCGCCGAGGGGTCGGGATCATGTATGATTCCGGTTGAGGGCCAGGGCGGGGAGATCTCGATCACTTCCATGTTTGCGGCGGTGCAGGTGCCGAGCCCTGCGGTCTCCGCCGCTTTGAGCTGTGTGTCGCCGACGCCGATGTTTCTTGTATTGGGTTTGGACTGCTTTTCCATAAGACGAAGCGCCTGATAATCGACCGCAACGAGATCCTTACTCAAAATCACAGTTGCGGCTTCGAATGTGGCCCCCGTGCCTGGTCCGTTCTGGTTGTTGCCGCAAACGCAATCCATCAACGATAAAACCTGCCGTTCCTTGATGACCGGATCGAGACTGACCTCATGAAGCCATTTCTTGTTCGCGCTATGGTATTGCGAGGCGGCGCCAAGATAGATCATGGTGTTCTTGAGGGAGAGAGTGACACCGTAGTCGCTTCCATGGATCCAGCAGACCGGACAATTGATCAGATAATCATTTGCCTGAATATTGGATTTGAGGTTTCCGGCCCTGCAATGGACGGTTATGTTTTCGGCTTTGAACGTACCCCCGAGCATCTGTGTCAGACATTTTTTAAAAGCATTGGTAACCTCGGTATTCACCGAACCTCTGCCGCTGATGTCGTTTCTTTTCATGAAGATCTTCGTGGATTCGGTGACACCCTTCGGGAACAGCGCCTCGTACGCCTTGCCGGTGTCCGTTTCTCCGGTAAGGACCATTATCGCATTATCGAACATCTTGATGAGTTTTTCTTCAACAGTCTTTCCGCCAGAAATGCAATCAGGATCCTTTGCGATGACAACCCGGCTCTTCGTCGCGGCAGAGGAGGGTGCAGCCGAAATGGATGCGGCGGGCGCTACAGCAGCTGTCAGTCCGGCAATGGACGACTGCTTGAGAAAATTACGTCGTGAGATGGTTCCAGCCATAAAAATCCTTTTGTTGTTGAACTTATCAATGAATCGATCCATGTGGTATTGCCAAAACGCCCGGGGCGCCACAATGATGGTATGACGAACGATTCTGAGAGCTTCACTATTCCGATTTCCGGCAGGTTACCTAACAATACACACATGCCGGCCGCGCGCCTATTCTAATATTAGTAAGGAATGGGAGAAAGAGTGTTCATTTTCAGGAATCGAGTGCTCGATCCTTGAATGACTCAGGTATAAATATAGTGTTGCATCTATTATTTTTCTTTATTTATTCCGGAAAGACTCGCCTGGCTTATCCGAACATCCAGAGATGGAAATTCAGGAAGAGACGAAAAATGCTGCGGATACCTGCAGAAGGCCTCGAAATCACTTCTCATGGGGAACTCCGGAGATACAGCTCCGTCGGGCCGCTCGTGTTTTCAGATACATTCGTCATCCTGCCGGAAGATGTTTCGAGACCGGTCATCAATGCAGAGGTCGGGATGCCCGAACCGGATACCATCTCCTTCGAGCTTTGCGGTAAAGTCGCGGTGCCGCTCGCCGGTGACGTTTCCTGGATTACCGTGAATGGCATGCTCGTCACGCAACGTGAAACCGACGGTTCCCTCTCAGTTCTTGAGTGCGATGCCGCCGCCCAGCTGACCGGGTTCGAACTCGCCATCGGAACCCTCCTCTCATCAGGATCGGTGCGGCTCTACTCCTGCCAATACCATACCCATGTCGTTCTTGAAGGTGTCGTGTGTCATTCCTGCGGTAATGGCTCAAGTTGTGTGAAGACCAACGGCACGCTCAAGGCAGAGGTTGCGTACGATTCCCGGAAAACCGGTATGTGTGCAATAAGAACATTGCTCACCGATACTCATATCACTGCAAACGGAATGACACTACACGGGGGAACGATACGTCTCGATCTGTTTTCCGGACCTGAAGACCATGAGCGGTTTCCTCTGCCATACGATGAAAACGACGAATTGCTTTTCCAGTTCGAGCAACCGCTCTCATTAGGTATGATGAGGATAGAAGGGATACCCGGAAGCCCGGTCACGATATCGGTATCTCTGACATCCACAGAAAAAGGGAAAACAGCACTCTTCCTGTCGTTTTTTCCCTCGCGACTGGTTATTCCGTACATCGGCGACCGGACCGTGCTTTTTATCCACGGGAACCATTATGACGAACCTTTTACGATAGCAGCCGAGGGTTCCTGGAACGCATCGATATCCTCAAATATCTTTTTACAGCTTATCGCACCTGAAGACCCGTCGAGAAAGCCCCTGATCGAGGGGACCGCGGCGCTTTGCGGCACAATAGCGGGAAATGGTTTCGATACTCCGGCAATCGAATTGCACGCCGAACTTACGGGAGGGGTCGCGTTTCCCGCCACCGACAGACCGCACTCCCTTCCCGCTCAAAACATCGCGTTTTCCGCAGGTCCAGGATCCGCCGCATCGTTTTCGGTGCTCACGGGACCATTATCTATTGAAGAAATGACGATCAATCCCGGAACGGATTCCTGGGGCTTATTACATGCCGAACTGCATCCTGGAGGGTTGCTTTTCAGGGGTATCCTGGTGTGCAGCGGGCAAAACCGAGCCGAACGGGTCAGTGAGGCGATTATCCGGGGTGACTGCACCTGGTTTATGTGATATGCAGTCGCCCGGCGATACGCATGGTACCGATTTTGACCGACACTGCATAAACCCCCGGTGGAGCAGTCCTTCCGCCTGTGGATGGTACCTCATTCCAGGAAAAATGATTCCGCACTCCGCAGACTTGTCGCACAATGGAAAAAACGAGTTCTCCTTTGATAGTGGATATCTCGATAAGGGCTCCCGATCCGATCACCGCCTGCGGAACGGAGTATTCAATGAACGCGATCCTTCGGCCGGGAAAATGAAAAGAATGCAGGGAAAACCCACGATGAGGAAGATGCGGTCTGACGGTCGTTACCGCCGCGACTCCGTTCACTATTCTCCGCACGTCCATTACCGTTTCGTCGATCACCCCGATATTGTATACCTGGCCGGAAAGCGCCCCCTCGATTCCGGCCGATGCCCTGAGATACGAAGGCATATCGGCTATTCCATAATTTCCCGCGGGATTCTTGTTGAGTCGCATCATTTTCACCGCCTGCATGTCGCAACTGACCGGATCTGTGCTCATGATGATTGTCGAGGGATTGAGCGCCTGACTCTCGGGATCGATTGATTTCACATAGTTGGAATAGTCATCCGCCCCACCGCCGGGGCCCACTCCCTCGATTTTACCGAAAAGACCGCTGCAAACGCTCAATACGGTTTTTTCGTAAACCGGCCCGGCGCAGTTGATATCCCGGTGATTCTGAGGCGCGTTTTTGTGAAGGGCGGACGCATTCGCGTAGGAACCATAATGGCTTTTAAAACCCAGAGTGAAGGTGGATCCGATGCTATGCCCCCGTGGACTGAATACATTGATAAGGAAATCGCATTTATGCAGCGTTCTCGCATATTCTCGATCATCAAGGGCGCCGTCGCCGAACCGGCCGGCCGCATCCTTGACCAGACCTATCCCGGGAAACCGTTCCGATGTGTAGCCTGAACCCTCTAGGGAATTGACATTGTTCATGTCATAGATTGTAATGTTGCCGGCAGGAAGATTCACTCCGCCAAAATCCATCAGGAGAAGACCTTCGGTGATCGCCTGAACCGTCGATGCATGAGGACAGGGAAGCCCATCGTTCAGGATGTTGGTTTTTATCGCGATTATGGATTGTGCGGATAGAGTCGCGGGGAAAACCGATTTCCATGCGGCGCCGACGGTGTTCTCGCCCGTAAGGAGCAGCACGGCATCGTCGATCATTTTTTTCGATACCGTTTCATCGACCTTGCTGCCGTTTGTTGCACCGGAATTGAAGTTGATAACGACCCTGCCCGGCCACTTGTTCCCTGGTCCCGGCTTCATTCCGGATTTGGTTTTTCCGAAAACTGCACTGGCGCCAGCCCCAGCCGCTAGCGAGAGCGCAACGGATGCGGCGGAACCTTTGAGGAAAGAACGGCGGGTTGCCATGAGTACTCCTTTTCCGCTTGAGCGCAGGAAGTGATCCTGCACGCTTCAATGTCTTCTCATGGTCCGGCGAGACGCGTGCGAGATCGACCGTACCGTGTCATAGTGCCCCCCGTGGTTTGTCGAAAGGCAAAAAAGTAAAGGCATTGAACGTTTGTGCTCAATGCCTGTATAGAGTCTGTTGGTTTAACGTACCTTAATCGCGTCTTTCCAGCGGTCACAGCTTTGCTTTAATCGCTTCGAGAAAACCGATCGCATCGTCTTTTGCCTGGTTTAGCTTCCCGCTATATCCACTGAAGGCGATCTGGATCACATATTTTCCAAAATGAGCGTACCCATCCCTTCCATAGAGTCCGGACGCATCGATGAACGCGACGTCCTCGGAAAGAGAGCCGGCCGCTTCCCTTGTAGTGAACTCGTCTTTTCGGGAGTTGTACATTTCAGTAGCCTTCTCCGCTGTCCCGAAATCCATGATCCACATCCGGAAAGTGAATGCAGTCCCGGCTCTGTCCATGTTCTGTTCAAAACCCTCGAGTAATCCTCCGTTAATATAAATATCCGCTCCTCCATTGACCAACCCGAACATATTGCTGGAGTTGAAAGGGATATACCCTCTCCCGCCCAGTGCCCATCCCGAAACCTCGTTATCTTCGAATTTCAATTGTTCCAGTTGTACGGATTCGTTACCATCGCCCGGATCTGTAAGCTCGCAAAAAATCATGGAAAAAGAGAGAGCCAGGCAGGCTGTTGCAACGAATCGTGAATTAAACGGCATACTGCACCTCCATAGGTTTGTTGATCTCTATCGTATAGAGAGTAATGGTGTGGTAATTATCCTAATTACAGGAACTCATCAAATATTCAATATACTAAAAATAGAGTGAAAAAAGGAGCTCGCTGGTAAAATCATCGAATTTGCCTTCTTTGAATCTGACCATCGTATTTTTTATCTGCAGTTCGATATTCGGCTTGAAATCGAGGCGTAATCCGAAAAGATAATTCAGATCAGGAGTAGGTGAAGGAATCCCGTTGTGCCGGTTCCACCTGACCTCGACCTCATGGAGATTCGAGAGTGCGTTGATGATGCCGAAATTGAGCACGTTAAGGTTCACCATGAGCTTTGGAGCTACGGAGATCGAGTTCCCCATTTCATCGTCGACAATCGTGGTTTTCACTACAGGGGTCGTGCGCAGCCAGGAACACCACAGTTTGTCGAAAGAGAACGATCCCTCGTGCCGCGACATGTCATGGAGGTCGGAATAGTTCCAGTACGCCTGTATGATATTCCGGGCATCGAATACATAGGAAAGCCTGTTGAGCGTCTTGAAAGTTTTCATGCTGTCACCGCTTTTGGTCCATTCATTGGTGTTGCTCAGAAGGAATCCGTCCACAGGATAAATGTTCACGCCCACTTCCCGCAGTATCGCCGTGTTCTCCCTGGAATGCAAACCGATATGATATTTGAAAATGGAACATCGATC
>CAZGVZ010000018.1:9425-9925 GCA_964529145.1 uncultured Fibrobacteraceae bacterium
GCAACGTATGTTCTGGCTGATTTTCGCCTTTGGGGAGAACCATCCGAGCGGAGAGAACCATTGCCCCGGTTTTAGTGTCAGGCTTACCGAACGCTCGAGAGTGTCGGTGCTGTAATCTTCCGATGCGAACCTGCTGAATTTCATGTTACCGATAGCCGAAAGGTCGACGCCCTTTGGCGCGTCTATCATTTGTAATGTGAGTGACTGGCGTATATCCGATGAAGCGAGCCCCTCGATATGCATTTTCCCCCTGTAGAACGTCTCCCCGGAAAACATGATGCGCTGAATGGGCGCCAATGAGAAATTGATCGTGCTGAGCCGTCCGTTCTTCCACTCATTCCGATCCTGCGCCTGCGATCGATACTCGGAATGGGAAATATCGTAGCTGATGGAGTGAAAACGGGTCAGCTTTTCCAGATGTTTCGAAGAAGTCTCATAGAGACGGAGCTGCAGTTTGTCCTTTGTACCGAACAGGCTGTCGAGTGTGACGGCCGAATCTG
>CAZGVZ010000018.1:9935-12114 GCA_964529145.1 uncultured Fibrobacteraceae bacterium
TTCTTGACAGATTAGCTTCGAAAAAGGGAAGATTTTGGAAACGCACTCCGGCGGTGGCCGCGTACCGGTTTTCCGTTCCGTCCGTTCCGAAGCGTTGATGCTGGTAGTATTTCAACGGCAGTTCCTGCAATATGTCGTGTGAGACGGTGAAATCGTATTCGCCCAGTTTTTTTCCGTATCCTCGCGTCAGGGTATCTGTTGAGATGAATGCGGAATCTGCGTACATGCCGTTCGCGACCAACCCGGTCCTCTCCCCCAACCGGCCTTGAAGGGCGGCACTACCAGCGGTCGCCTTATTTCCGGTATTGTACAGAACTTCGGGGCGAAATTGCAGCATGTACTTCTTGTCCGTATTTCGAAACTCGAGTGGAAGGGCGAAATTGACGACTGAATTGAGGCTGTCCCGGTCTATGCCCGTGTAGCCCACCTGCGCGGAAATCCATTCCGCGGGAGAGAGGGTCGCCTGGCCGTAGTAAAGCCTGCCGAAGTGGTAGGAAGGAACGAACTCCACTTCAGAGATATCACCCTTTGGAACGGTCTGGACCTGGTATTCGACCACTATCGTCGAGACAGGGTCGATGGGAGCGAGAGAATTGAACTGGAGTGTGCCCGTAGAGGTGAAAAACTGGTACTGGGTCGAGTCGAGGAGTTCGCCGTCCACATACACCTTGCACGATCCTTTGACGAATTTCACCGTGTCCTGAGTTGAAAGCTCTTCGGACACGGCTCCGGTATCTGTGGATTCCTCGACCGATAACCTGTAGATTCCATCCGCTCTGTAGGGGATCACTTTCGAAATGGTCCGTGAGGTGATGTACCCTGCACCTCCCGCCACACGTACGATCTTTCTGTCCCGTTGTTCCAGACGCGCTTTGCTCTCGAAAACAACATTACCCCCCTCCATCGCCACCTCGGGCAGAAGCGGTGATTCTATCTGACCGCTGCTGGTCGTTCCGATGCTCAGTGTATTGAGCCGGTCATCACGGTTCCCGCGATAATAGAGCCCCTTTTTGGGAGTGGAGAGAAGGCTCGTGTTGTTGAAATAAAGATCCGCTATACGGTCGTTTTTGTCCGAAGTGTGGAGATTGAAGTTGCCGTAAAGCTTCGGGACTCCGAATTCCACCTGCGGTATGCTTTCGATAGTGGTGTCACTCTGCAGAATGCCGTTCACCAGTGAACGCTCGATGGTGGTATCGTAACGGTAGCCCGTGAAGTCGAACGACATCACTGATTTTATATTGCCGCTCATGCTCGACTGAAAGCCCGGAGCGTACCGGAGCGCGAACTCCTCCTTGTTCCAGGAAACCACCTTCGCCTTCTGGCGGAAACCGCTGCGGGAGACATGATGCCATGCACGGGTTTCCTTTTCATAAAGCGTGACCTGTTCCTTGCGCACCAGAAGAATGAATCCTGCCAGCGGTATAACCTTCTGTATATCGTTTCCCTTGATGGCCTCGTCATATTCGAGAAAATCCGCGGATTCCCCTGTGATTGAAAATTTACCGATCCGTTTATCTGATGTAAATATCAGCGAGTCGGAAAAGGAGGAGATCGAGCCTATGCTTCCCGGACTGGGGATATTGAGCACCTTGACGGCGCCCGTCTCGCATGCGACGCGCCGTACGGCTTTACCGTCGCTGAAATAGAAAACCGAATCCTCGTCGTAGATATCCTGAGGAGCAACGGGAAGGTCGATATGTCGCCAGGAGTACGACTCTGGTCGATACAGCGACACCCGGGCGCCCTCAATGAATTTGAAGGATTTCTTTCCGGGATAAAAGACCGGACCGTTTCCGAATTTCCGGTCGAGCGGATACCGGTTCCACTTTTCGGTTCCTGTGGAGAAACGGAAAAGATTCTTCATGCCCACCCAGAAAACCTCATTACCGTTGGCCCATAACCCTGCAACCGTCCCAGCTTCGGGAAGGGGGAATCGAATCCATTCCCGCCCAAGTTTGTCGAATCGAACAATCGCTGAATCGGTAGCGAACCAGAGGTAATCGAAATCGAGAGCGACTTTACCGGACAATGTCGAATCGCCGGGAAAAGATATCCGTTCGACGCTTTGCGTCCCCATGTCGATCTGGTAGAGGCCCGCATTGGAAGAAACCCATAGATATCCATCGTATTCAATGCAGTCGGTCAGTGTATCCACGGTGCGTACAGGATCGAGAACAAA
>CAZGVZ010000018.1:12124-18976 GCA_964529145.1 uncultured Fibrobacteraceae bacterium
GGTTTGACTGCCCTGGAACCGGTCGAAAATACCATGAGACCTTTCGGATAATAGACCCAGGTATTCTCTTCTTTCTGAAACACCCGCCAGGAGAGAGCCGATTCCGCCGAAGTTAAAGACACGTACATACCGATACAGAGCAGTGTAGCGAACAAACACCGCGAGGTTTTTCTCACACCATCTCCTATGCTTTCGAATTGGTTGTGGTGTCGGCCTGCCGACATGCCGCCCGGCGGGCCAAAAAAAGCAGTCAGGCAGTATCCCGGCTTCAGACCGCGATCTCGGAGATCATCGACGATTCCACGTTTCCCAGTTTCAAGGTACCTGCGTTTTTGATATGTTTGACCTTGGTCCCATCGAGTGTCTTGCCGTACCATGCCGCGAGCGTCACTGCGTAACTGTCGACCGCGACCGGATCGACACCACCGACAAAAGTATTGAGTTCCACCACTTTGCCCGGCCCCGACGGTCCATTATCGAGCAGAGCTCTTGTCGCATCAACGAAACTGATGTGAGGTTTCATGTAATAGAGAAGTTCCGGTATTGCGGTATGCATGTCGGTTTCCCGGTGAAACGAGCCTCGTTCCTTGATGAGTCCCATAAGACCCTTGAGATTCAAAGAGACTCCGGCAGCGCTGTGGGTTTTCGCACATGGAAGCGAAATGATGCAATCCGTCTCATAAACCTGCCGTACCACTTCTGTCGAAGGAAGCGATTTCGCGCGAGGATCGCTTTTGGCGATGAACATGCTGTCCTGCTTGGGAATGAAAAGAACGACTCCCTTGAGTGGCTTGATCGCATCGGCGACACCGGTTTTTTCCTTGCACAGTTCAGGATCCCTGAGCGTGTTATCGCAGACTATCACCCGTTTCGCTCCCGCCTCGAGACAGAGCTTCGCCATCGTGTATACCGCCTGCGGTGAAGTCCCTGTTCCCCAGTCCGGCGGGTTGGCGAAACTCATGTTCGGTTTTATCATCACGCGGGACCCGGGTTTGACGAAACGGCCGATCCCGCCAAGTTTCTCGAATATTTTCGGCAGAATCGCTTCAGCGGTACCCTTCCCTATCACAACTTCGCTCTTTGAACCGGAACCGGTCGTTTCCGCTAGAGCGGATCGCGCTGTCATCAACGCAGCGGCTCCCGCTGCCGTTGTGCCGATAAATTCCCGCCGTGTCGTCATGTATTCCTCCCGTATACCTTGTTATCATGAGAAGTGATAGGTTAATATGTCGCTTTCGTAGGTTCAAATTTTCGAACAGTATACAATATACTCTCGACTATTCCAAAAATCCCGGTGGAAGACCGGTATCCTGCCCGCCGGGCTCATCGATAAAGCCTCCTGACGAAGGTTCGGAGAAACCGCCGCCGTTCCCGGAAGCGGGAACGGGGTCCGGAAGATCTCCATCGTTACCCAGATGTTTGCTGTCAGAGGCGCGCCTTTTCTCGAGAGTCACCCGTTTCTGTGCATCGGTGGCGTACGGTCCGGATGCGCGACGGTTCTCACCGAATTTATACACCACGATTGCAGCGGTATCGAAAATGGGGCAGTGCTGTTCGCACATGCCGCACCCCAGGCAGAGGTCCTCGTCGACAACCGGGACCTTGAAACGGCCTTTGGTCGTATCTACCACATACGCGGTGATCGCGTTGTAGGGACATACCTCGTCGCACACGAGGTATTCCTTGTTCTGGGCCCATGCGAGGCAGCGGTGACGATCGAGAACCGCCGTTCCGATCTTCACGAACCGTTTCTCTTCATAGGGAAGCTTGCGTAATGCACCTGTCGGACAGACGTGTCCGCAAAGATGGCATTTTTCTTCACATCCTGCGACGCGGGGCACCACTTTGGGAGTATAAAGCCTGTGCAGTCCGTCTGAAAAGAGACAGGGTTGGAGTGTGTTGGTGGGACATGCTTTCATACATTCACCGCACCCGATGCATTTCGAGAGAAACTCGTTCTCTGGTACTGCCCCGGGTGGACGGATAAGGCGTCCGGATTCATCCCGTTTTCCCACGGCATTGGCGCGGAATACGGGCGTAAGCAGAACTCCCCCCGCCACTCCGGCAACTACATGGCGACGCTTGAGATCGGGCCCCGTGGCGGAAGCGGTGCCTGGTTTCCCGATCCTGAAAGAGCTGCATCCATCTCTTAGCCCCACGCAGATACCACACTCGATGCACTCGGTGACCGATGTGACCTTTATATCCTTCTCGTCGATCGCGTGCACAGGACAGGATCTGGCGCAGCGCCGGCATGAGTTGCAGCTCTTTTCATCGACGGCTCTTTTATATATGGAAAAACGTCCGAGGAGGCCGAAAAATGCACCGCTCGGACAAATGTACTGGCACCAGAATCTTTTATCCCAGAATCCTCCGGCGAACACGACTATTCCAAGGACCAGCGTGGCTCCGACACCGTAATAGAGGCGTATATCGGTTGGAAACCTGCTATACAAAAGAGCGCTAGCGGTGGGAGAAGCAGCGCCGATCACCCTGTTGATATCGGTGCCCACGATACGCAGAACCGGATCGACTGCGATAGTCATCAGGCGGGTGGTGAAAGAGAGCGGATCGAAATAGAGCGCGAACACTCCGCCGAAAATCGCTAGCACCAGAAAAGCGATGAGCAGGACGTATTTGGTCCTCTGCACATACCTCGGCACCTTTCTCTCCCTTGATCGCATTTTTTTGAAAAGCCATGAATCGGAAGCGTCGATCAGCGTTCCCAGAGGACAAACGAATCCGCAGAAAAAACGGCCGAAAAGGAGCGTGGCGACCGCGAAGGCGATCGCGGTGACCGCGAAGGGGAAGAGTATCGAATGTGAAGCGATCAGGGTCACTGCCGCGCTCAATGGATTGAAACGGAGGAAGAACTCGCTGTCCAGCGAATAACCCAAGTTCGGATTGTTCACGAAAAACAGCAGGCCCGTAAAGAGCGCGAGAAAAAAAATCTGGGAAACGATTCTTGCTTTTCTCATATTTAACCGTTCAAGTAAAAGGTTGCACGTCTATCACCATTGAAAAATCCGGCGAATTTCATAGTAAATACTAAATGACCGGAATGTATGCAACTGCCTGATACGCGATCTTCCGGACCGGATCGTACACGCGCGTCCCGCGCTCACCTGGGAGTCAACTATCACTGCCTGTGCAGGGCACGCCACGGCGTGCCCTGACCCGCGGAAAACAAGTGAATGTTCATTGCATTTCAAGATGTCGAATTACACCACGGCAGAGCCGATGGTCCCAGTATTGAACCCCTGGAAGAGTCTTTTACAGGTGATTTCCACACAGTAAATAATAATATCGAGGCGGGCAATGCCCGAAGGCCGGGAGAGATTTCATCCCGGTCCTCACTCGGAGGATTTGTCGGTAAACGGATCCGGTTTATTTTCAGTATTAAAGGCGAAAAAATCTTTTACCCTGCATACGAATGAGTTCCGCCGGAAAAAAACATCTTCCGTTATGGGTGCCCGATCTCGGGTATTGCTCATTTGGAACAGCTTTCTTGCCACCCTATCATTCATACCGCAAAGCTTCGATAGGATCCAGAGCCGCGGCTTTCCGTGCCGGATAGAAGCCGAAAAACACGCCCACCACCGCGGAAAACAGGAATGCAAGGGCTACCACCCCCGAATCCACACTGGTCCTCAGACCGAACCATTGCTCAGCGCCCCAGGCAAGAGCGAGCGCTCCCGCAATTCCGATGCATCCCCCCAGTACGCTGAGCACGACCGACTCGATGAGGAATTGAGCGAGAATGTCGATGCCCCGGGCTCCTACCGCCATCCTGGTACCGATCTCTCTTGTCCGTTCGGTCACTGAAACGAGCATGATGTTCATGATCCCTATTCCCCCCACGATGAGCGACACACCCGCGATCGCACCCAGCAGCATCGTCATCACTCCCGACATTTCCGTGGCGCGCCCCATAATTTCAGTCTGAGTCATTATCCGGAAGTCGCTCTCCTCCCCCTCAGCCAGCCTGTGTTCTTTCCGAAGCACCTCCTCGATCCTGAGCTTCGCTTGATCCACGTTTTCCTGCGCATCGACGCTCGCGATGATCTGGTTGATAAAACGTGAGCCGCCAAGACGGTTCAACACAGTGGTATATGGAGCCAAAATGAGATCATCCTGGTCGTTTCCCATTGCCTGCTGTCCTTTGGCTTCCAGAACGCCGATCACTATGAAGGGAACGTTCCGGATGCGGATTTGTGATCCCACCGGGTCCTGTTCTCCGAAGAGTTCCTTCGCCACAGTCGCGCCTATCACGGCTTTTTTCGCCGATGTCCGGATGTCGCGGGGCGAAAACAGTTCCCCGGCTTCCAGTTTCCAGTCACGGATGATCACGTACTCCGGCGTGGTTCCATACACGCTCGTCTGCCAGTTTCCAGTACCTCCGATTACCTGACCTCCGGATCTCGCCACAGGAGCGACCGCGGTCAGAAGGGAAACTTCATTTTCGAGCGCCGAGATATCTTCCGCGGTCAGGCTCTGTCTGCTGGAGGCGCCCATCCTGACGCCGCGCTGCGATGCCGTGCCGGGATGAATCATCACCACATTGGTTCCAAGCGCGGCTATCTGCTCCTCGATCTGCTCCTGAGCCCCCTTCCCGATCGCCACCATATCGATGACCGATGCGACTCCGATAATGATGCCGAGCATCGTGAGGAGGGACCTCATGCGGTTCCTTATTATACTTTGAAAAGCGGTACGGATCAGGTGATGCATTTCCATCATGCCTCCGCGATCACGAAACCGGATGTCCGGCTGTCTCGGCGCGCCTGGGCGAAGAGATGCGCTCGTCGGAAACGATCTTCCCGTCTCGCATGCGAATCAGGCGTCCAGCATGCTCCGCGATATCCTGCTCATGGGTGACGACCACCACGGTTTTCCCCTCACGGTTGAGCTGCTGAAAAAGCGCCATGATTTCGATCGATGTGGCCGAATCGAGAGCCCCGGTCGGTTCATCAGCGAGAAGCAGCGGCGGTTCGTTGACCAGCGCGCGCGCGATGGCCACTCGCTGCTGCTGCCCGCCCGAAAGCTGATTGGGTACATGTTGCATCCGTTCAGCCAGTCCTACTTTTTCAAGAGCCGCCCGCGCGCGCTCCCGCGCATTGACTCTCCCCGGGCCTCGATGATAGTACACCGGCAGTTCCACATTTTCCAGTGCGGTCGTCCGTCTGATAAGGTTGAAGTTTTGAAACACGAAACCGATGAGGTCGTTTCGCACCCTCGCCAGTTCCGTCCTGTTCATGGTGCTGACCTCGCGGGAAAGCAGCGTGTAACCGCCGCTTCCGGGAGTGTCGAGGCACCCGATGATATTCATCAGGGTCGATTTCCCGGAACCCGACGCTCCCATGATCGCCACAAATTCTCCTTCATAGATTTCAAGGGATACTCCCCGGAGCGCTTCCACGGCGATGTCTCCGATCCGGTATGTTTTGGTGACCGAATCAAGATGTATGATGCACTTCATCGAGACTCCCCGGTACGGACTTTCAACGGCGCCTCCCCGGGCGCCCGGGCTGCGGCAGAAGCGTGATTTCCCTTTTTTCCTGTTTACGCCCGCTTTTCACTCCGGTGATCACCTCGGTTCCTTCTGAGATCGCATCGGCAGTGAGGATCACGGTCATCTTGCCGTCGGTTATGCCAGTCCGCACGCGGAGCGGCTGGAGCGGCATTTTTTCACCTGAAAGGACCCACAACAGCGCCGGATGCCCTCTGGCATCCCCGTCCCCGTTTACCGGAACCGGTTTTCCGTCAGCGTCCAGATTCTTTCTACGGTCCCTCTGCCTCTCTCCAGTCCGTCCGCTCTTTCCGGAACCGCCCGGGACCTTTCGGAGAGTATCCTGCTGCGGTCTAAATCGAAGCGCCGCATTTGGGACAAGCAGGGCGTTTTCGGCTTTCGCCACGACAAAATCGACTGTGGCGGTCATTCCAGGCAGGAGCAGTCCATCTTTGTTGTCGGTCTCGATGACTACCGTATAGGTGACCACGTTCTGTTCCACTGTCGGCTGCAGGCGAACCTGTTCGACGACCCCAAGGAAATTCCGGTCGGGGAATGCCTGAACGGTGAACCTTACCTCCTGCAGACGGTGTATTTCCCCGATGTCCGCCTCGTCGACGCTCGCCAGTATCTGCATGCGCCTGAGATCCTCGGCAATGACGAACAACGTGGGTGCTGAAAAGCTCGCCGCGACCGTTTGCCCGACCTCGATATTGCGCTGGATTACGGTTCCTTTTATCGGCGAGGTGATGGTCGCATACTGCAGATTGATCCGCGCTTTCTTGACCGAAGCTTCCGCCGACTGGAGTGTCGCCTGCTGACTCAGATAGTCGGTCCGTATTTTCGTGAATTCCTGTTCCGACAGAAAGCCTTTTTTGTAAAGAGGCTCGTTTCGACGGTATTCGGCTTCCGCGAGATCGTAGAGTGCCCTGGCTCTGTTGCGGGATGCAAGCGCTTCGTCGAGGGCGCCGGCAAGGAAGGTGCGATCGAGTTCCGCGATGAGCTGCCCCTTTTCCACCGTATCGTTGAAATCGACGTAAATCCTGTCGATTATCCCGGATACCTGCGTTCCGACATCAACGGTTGCCACCGGATCCAGTGTTCCTGAACTCGTGATCGTCGTCAGGATTTCGCCCCGCTCCACAGGAGCCGTGAGGTATTCCGGACCGGATTTTGCCGAGGTACTCCTCAATCGTGCGATTACTGCGACTCCCGCACATGCCAGAATCGTAATCACCGTTCCGGCGACCCACTTTTTTTTCATAAAGATCCTCCCTGGTCCTGCTTCACGACTGCGGATTCACACCCGGAATCACTCGAGAAGAGCGACGATCTGCCCGAAA
>CAZGVZ010000019.1:0-7504 GCA_964529145.1 uncultured Fibrobacteraceae bacterium
GCACCGAGAACCTTGAGCATCCGGTACTCTGCGCGCGTCTCGAGGGAAGGTCCAGTCATTGCCGCATACACGCCGCGCTCGAGCCTGATCCCGATTTCAAGCGCAACTGAAACCGCCTTTTCGATCAACTCCCTGGCATAAGGTTCCGACATGTCTGGAAACCGCGTACCGATCCGGGGATCGTTGGGTCCGATAAGCGGATTGCCTCCCAGGAGATTTATATGGTCGGTAATCGCCATGATCGTTCCCGGAGAAAAGAGGGGGTTGATTCCTCCGCACGCGTTGGATACAATGAGCGTTTTCACTCCCATCATTTTCATCACCCGGACCGGAAATACGATCTGCTGCATCGAATATCCCTCGTAAAAATGAAATCGGCCCTGCATAGCGAAAATCTTTTTCCCGGAAAGGGTGCCCATTATAAGTTTGCCCGCATGTTCCTCTACGGTTGATACCGGAAAATAGGGTATCTCTCCATAGGGCAATTCGGTCTCGATCTGTACCGAATCGATCAGCTTTCCCAATCCCGTACCGAGGATTATTCCTGTCTCGGGCTCGATCGCGCATCTGCTTCTGATGAATCGTTCCGTTTCCTGCAACATTGCGAATGTGTCCGGCATCATATTCTCCTTGAATGGTTTGTATCCCGCGACCGGTAAGATCCGCTACATGCTGTCGCGCACCTGCTCCAGCTAACGGGGTCCGGTTACTGTTGGAAAAGGCGCAGACGGACCGTCTCCTCCGATAATCCCTCGCATGCGATCACCTTTTCACGAAAATGTCCGCCTTTGATGATGCGCAGTGACGATCGCGCGCATCCCAGCCTTTTCGCGAGAAGCGCGATGCAATGGTCATTGGCGCGGTTTTGCAGCGGCGGAGAAGTCACCGCGACCAGTATGTCTCCTTCAGGGGTGCCGCAGATCCGGTCCGCTTTGGCCCGGGGTTTGAGTTTCACCACAAATGTGCATTGCTGACGCCCGGTCATATGTCCATCGAGGTGATGCGGGGCTGGGGAGGCACATCGTCGATCATCGTATCGTCCGCCAGTTCCATTTCAGGCTGATCGCCCTCTTCACCCTGCAATCCCCGCAATTCACCGCTGACCACGCCTAAAAGGTTGAGCTGGGTCGTCAGCATCGCCTTGAAACGGGCAAAAAAACTGTCGCGCTGGTTCCTCAGCGTGACGAGATCGCTTTCAAGCGAATGAACGCGTGATCGCGCCTCATCCTCGAAACGCTGAGCGCGTATCATGGCATCCTTGATAATGAGTTCGGCTTCTTTCTGGGCGTTCACCCTTGCCTCGTCGGTCGCCTTCTGTGCCGTGAGCAGTGTTTCATTGAGCATGCGTTCTATCTTTTCGTACCCTTCCAGGCGCTGCTCGAGCTGCTTGATACGGGTCGCGAACCCATTGTTCTCTCCGATGATCGATTCGTACTCGGACGCGACCATCTCGAGAAAACTGTTGACTGCATCGGGATCAAAACCCCGAAGTATACGCCGGAAAGGCTGTTTTCTGATATCGAGCGGTGTAATTCGCATGCCATCCCCCGCATTAAAATGAAAATAAAAGCCTCAAAAGCATCTGACGCGCCACCGAAAGAAGGAGCAGTAAAAGAAGCGGTGAAAAATCGATTCCAATTCCCCCGGTCGGCAGAACGCGCCTGATCGGTTCGAGAAGCGGTTCGGTCAGCCTGTATATCCATTGCGTTACCGGATGGTATTGATCGACCCTAATCCAGGAAAAGAGTACTCTGATGATCACGATTACCTCGTACAAACGAAATACGGTATTAACAATCTCGATCATCGGCCCCGTTCCCCGCAAAGTAATGATCCGATCCGTACCATAGTGGCTCCTTCCTGAATAGCCCACTCGAAATCTCCGCTCATACCCATCGAGAGGTGATACTCAGGAATCAGGTCACGATTCCTTTCCGCTGTTTCACGAAGCAGCGCAAAGGAGGCACGCGCGCCCTTCTCTCCTGAGCCGAAAGGTCCTATCGTCATATACCCGGCAGGTATCACCCTCGCGCTCGAAACGATCCGCTCGATGATCTCTCTGCTGTTTTCCGGTGCGCACCCGTTTTTCGATCTCTCTCCGGAAGTATTGATCTCGACCAGTACCGGAATCCGGGCATGCCCGGGAAGATACTTTTCGATGAATTCGACAAGCCGTACGGTATCGACCGACTGGATCATCTGCACGTAAGGGAGCACACGCGCCACCTTGTTGGTCTGCAGATGCCCGATCAGATGCATCGTGTATTCCCCATGCAATAGCGGGGCTTTCCCGAGTATCTCCTGAACCCGGTTTTCTCCGAGATTGGAAATCCCGTGGTCTAAGAGCGCCTGCAACAGCTCTACCGGTTGAGTTTTGGTTACCGCGATCAGGACTACGGAATCGGGTTTCCTGCACGATTGAATACAAGCCCGGTGAATGCGCTCACGGACCTGCTCTATCCGGACTTTCAGATCTTCATCCATCACTGGAGAATCCATCACTGGAGACTTTCATGGTCATGGAGCAGAGCTTATTTTACGGAATGATGATCCGGAGCCTTCCGCACAGCTCACTTATATTGAAAGAAATATAATAGATGCGAAGCGTTCCATCGGTTCCGGAAAACCATATTGTCGGATACTCTCACTGATTGTTCCCTGTATACAACTTCATCACCACGAAGGAGAGATGTTTTGCCGGTTTTCAGAATGGTTGCAGTTACGGTTTTCCTCCCCTTTTGTCTGGGGTGCTACACTATCCGGATGGTGGAGGAAGGCACCGATGAGGGCCAGGTCCGTTATTCCCTCAAGGAATCTTCGATTCGAAAAACCGAAATGAAACATGGCACTTGTTCGGTTTGGTACCCCAATGGCAGTAAAAAGAGTGAAACCTCTTACAAAAACGGTAAGAAACATGGTACCGAAATATTATGGGACGCATTCGGTACGGAACTTAGGCGAACCCGATACAGGAATGGTTTGAAATCGGGGAAAGAAGTCTATTGGGGTGAGAATAAAAACAAGAAAAAGGAGACTATGTTCAAGCGCGATCTGCTCCATGGAACAGAGATCACGTTTCATGCCAACGGTAAACCCGCAAAGGTGGAGAACTACGTTTCGGGATTGAAACATGGTCCTGAAACCGGGTATGACCAGACGGGTAGAAAAGTTTATGAAGTGACCTACATGGGAGGGAAGAAAAATGGGAAAGAGATATTCTACGATTATTCTTCAGGTGAAAAACCGATCATCACTGAAATAAAATGGCTGAATGGCGATGTCGTGAAATAATTCCCCATCCCTTGCCTGAGTCGGGCTCCTGTAGTTTCCGTTCTGTCAATAAGCCACCGTGTTTGGAGCGGGCAAAACGGCCATAATAGAAACAATGCGATAGCATTGGATACACTACGATTAATGAATAGCATGACAATAGCCAGCGGAAAACAAGAAGAATGCATTGCATTCCAAGGTGCCGTCCACCGGCAGAACCAGCGGTTTTTCACTCTGTTCGATAAGCGTAAGGAGTCCGGTGACTGCAGCACCGTCGTATCGTACCGCTTTCCTCATCTTGAATCCCTGGAAGGATTTTTAAGGCGCTTTATCACACAGTGAGTAATGAAAACACAACAAATCCGGCTTAAAACAACGTTCTATTCTATATTTCTCCAAAAAAACAAAAAAATATTGCCCTGCGGTGCGCACTTAAATATATTATAACTACCAGCAATTACTATCCTACCTGCAAGGCCCTCTTGCAGCAATTATAGGTGAAGCGGAAAGCGCCGGTGCAATGCCGGCGCGACTTTTTTATACACTTACCTATTTTGACTGCTGTAAGCGTGGAGCGTTACCCTCATGTGTAAGAATGCAGGCCGCCCAAAAAAATGTTCGCGAAGAACGTGAGCACTGCTGCGCAGAATCCGATCATGCTGACAAGCGCGGACCTGCCGCCGCGCCATCCATGCAGGAACCTGAGGTGAAAATAGGTGGTGTAGATCAGCCAGACGACAAGCGAGCACACTTCTTTTGGATCCCAGCTCCAGAAGCTGCCCCATGCCTGCTCCGCCCAGATCGCACCTGCGAAAAGCGCTCCGACCGTGAATAGGGGATATCCGATTATGATCGCCTTGTGAGAGACCGTATCGAGCCGGTCAAAGGACGGAAGGTGCCGCCCGAACCTGCTTTCCGGAAAAGTACGCTTGAGAAAAAACATACAGTTCGCGGAAAAAGCCACCGCGAATGCGGCTTCACCGAGCGCAGCGAGTGTCACATGGATCTGAAGCCAGACGCTCTGCAGTGCCGGAACAAGCTGCATGTTCGGCTCCTTGGGCAAAAGCGACGCACTGACGATCAGCATGAACACGAGCTGCGATACAAACGCGCCCACGACCGGCTGCCGGTACAGGAAGCTGAATACGAAATAGAACAGCGCGGCGGCCCAGGCGAACATGCTCATGTACTCGAACATATTGGTAACCGGAAGATGACCCACTTTGATGGTGCGCGCGATGATCGCGGCGGTCATCAGACCGAGGGCGGCTCCCATCGACACGGATGCCGCGGACCCGATTTCTTTTCTGTCTATCACCAGAAACACGATATGCAGAAGCGAGGACAGTCCGAATCCCAACAGTGCCCACCAGAAAAACGTGATATCAACAGACTGTTCCATCATAGACCCTTTGCAGCCGCTGAAGAATCGGGAAGCCGGCACCGCTCATCCAGTTCCGAAAATAGGGAGTCATAAGAGTTACGGCCTCCATCCGGCTCGTCACGAACTCCCATGCTTCCCACCTCGACCGCGACAGCACCTTCACCGGCTGTCGAGAGTACGGCCCAGCAGCGTCTCCTCGGAACCCAGAACACCAGTAGTATACCCAGGGACATCAGGATGATCCCGGACCAGACCAGACCGCTCCCCGGACTCCTTTTGATCAGAAGACCTGTGCTCCTTCGCACGTTGTACGATTGAAAGGAGACCGAATAATCGTCTTTTTCGTGGTGCATCGCTCCGAACTTCTGAAAAACCCATCGTGAAAAGAGCGTATCGGCACCGTTCGCAAGGGTCACGTGAATCGCCGGATTGTGATGCTCGTCTGACCGGCTTTGCGGAGATTTCGTTTCCATGTCATAGACGAAATCCGGGATGAAGCGGCGTGCCGTGACTGTGATCGCTGAACCTTCGATCGTTCCGGAAACTTCCGGCTGCAGGGTGATTCCCCTGCCTACGGACCCGAGAAGTGGCCCGTTGACCACCAGCCTGATGTCATCGATTCCGGAAGGATCGGTCCTGTAGCTTGATTGGTACATCTTGATGCCCCGGTACACCAGCGGGTGATTGACCTCGATCACTTTTTTCGCAACGGTTCCACCGGCGGAGTCTAGAATGGTCAGCCCCGATTTGTAATCCTTGACCGCTCCTTCCTCATTCCGCTCGAGATCGAAAAAATCGCATTTTACAAAAAAGGGGCGTTCCCTGACAGGCCGAGTTTCACCGGGGCTCATGTACTCGAGATACGAAAAACCGGTGACTTTTCCGATAAGACCTCCCGCGAGCAACGGAAGAAGACCCAGGTGCAGCAATGCGGACCCTATTTCACGTAAATTCCCTTTGCGGGCATCGATCGCGACGGTCCCGCCGTTTCGGCTTACCGACACCATGAATCGTCGTTTGCCGAAAAAACGAACTACCTCTCCGGCATGGGACTCCAAATTCCCCAGCCAGTCGAAATGACGGTGATACTGCAACGCGCCAATCTGGTCGGGTGTCAAAAAACCGGATTTCGCCAAGGCCCTGAAGGTACTCCTCATGCGATTCACAGTGCACAGAAGGGTATTGAGTGTAATAAATCCCAGCAACATCTGGTACCACAGTGTCGAGAAGAGGCGGTCCATGCCGAAGGAGAGCAGAAGATTTCCGCCGATCTTTCCCCACTTGTCGATATACAGTCGCGGATCCAGACCCTGGGGAATGATTACCCCCGCAAGCGAAGCCGCCGTGATGAGCGCCAAAAGGATTATGCCTGTCTGAAGCGAGCACAGGGAACGGTACAACCTTTTCATTTTGCGGACGCGGTCTTGCTCGGAATCGGGTGGGCGTTTTTCTTCACTTCCACTTCGAACTCGAAAGGTTTATAGGTGGGAGACTCACTGTTATGACATTTGATACATAACTTTTCGTCGGGTTCGACGAGCCCGGCGGCCTTCGCGAGATCGTGGTTTTTCATAACATTTATCTTTCTGTATTCGCTGCCCGGACCATGGCACGCTTCGCACCCGACACCCTCGTCATGAGTAAGAGTCGAATCGACACGCTCTTTCCCGATCCCGAAAGCGGTCACGTGACACCTCAGGCATTCAGGTGCTTTCTGGGGATCACCCTGGATTCCGGCCTTCTTGGCGACTTCCTTCGACTGGGCGGTGCCGAGTGTACGGAAGGCGGACGAATGTTTGTCTTTCTGCCATATTTCCCACTGACTCCCTTTTTTTTCTCCCTTATGACACATTTTCGCGCATTTGGCCGAACCGATATAACGCGGTTCCGCCCCAAAAAGAGAACCGGCCCAGATCGCGACGAGCACTACAGATAAGGCAGCCTGTTTCATAATAAACCCGCTCCCAAAATACGTTTAAACAGATAGATTCAGTTCCAGCAGTGTAGACGAAGTCATAATTCGAAACCGCTCACTACAACTACAAATATATATCGGGAAATTACGGATCAGGAGATCACTTTCGGCGGACAACAGCGGAGGCACGTGAGGCAGCCGATACACCGGTCTTTACGTATGAACGCCACGCTTCCTTTTTCCCAGACGATCGCGTCGACAGGACAGTTTTTGGCGCATACTCCGCATTTTATGCAGCGGGACTGATCGACTTCGAATGCGAGATCGTACCGCATGCACCACTCGGCGCACCGGTGCTTTTGCAGCGCTTCAGGCGTGCGCGCCACCAGTGATAGAATCCGTTTCGGGCAGGATTTCACGCATAACCCGCACCCCGTACACCTTTGCGGGTCGATGACCGGCAGTCCTTCTTTCATCGCAATCGCTCCGACCGGACAGACTCCCGCACAGGTACCGAGCCCGATACAACCTCCGCTGCACGTTTTTCCTGCTCCATAGAGCATGTTTGCGCTTCGACAATCGTGTGGGCCGTAGTAGCGGAAATTCACTCCCGCCTGGATGCTGTTTCTGCTGCAGCGGAGGAACGCACGTTTTCTTTTCGTTTCGGCATTGTCGACCTTCATGATTGCCACGCTAACCTCCGCCGACCCGATGAGACATACTCCGGGACCGCTTTTTCCGTCGACCACGGCGGTTGCAGCCGCAGCACAGCCGCTGTATCCGCATGCACCGCAATTTACTCCTGGAAGTGCCCCAAGGACCTCTTCGACCCGCGGATCAGCCGGTATGGAAAGAAATCGGGCGGCGACAATCAACACCCCGGCCGCGATGGCGCCTATGCCGGTCATGAACAGCAGCGTGGTGATCATCGGGTC
>CAZGVZ010000019.1:7514-11721 GCA_964529145.1 uncultured Fibrobacteraceae bacterium
ACTCCCTACCTTGTGTGTAAGAGCGGTAAATGACGCATCCATTCCCGAGAATCCGTAAAAAGCGAGCGCCATAATACCCGCGATGACCAGTGTTATGGCGGTTCCCCTGAAAACAGCCGGCATTGCAACGGTCTCCAGACGCTGCCGTATTCCTGCCATACAAAGCAGCGCTCCAATGAATCCGACCGATGATGACACTGCGAAAACAACGGTTTCGACGAACCCGAAACCGCTCCTTACCGCGATGATCGAAACTCCAAGCACCGCACAGTTGGTGGTGATCAGGGGAAGGTAGATGCCGAGCGACTGATAGAGACCGGAAGCATGTTTTTTAAGAAAGAACTCGACCAGCTGGACGAGGGTCGCGATGAGCAGGATGAAAACGATCGTCTGGAGGTATGCGAGATCGAACGGTTCCAGCATGAAACGCTGAACCGTCCAGGTCGTCGCTGAAGCGATCGTGAGTACGAAAAAAACCGCCAGGCCCATTCCGAACGCCGAAGAGATCCTGTTGGACACTCCACAGAACGGACAGTTGCCGAGATAACGGCTGAGGAGGATATTATTGACAAAAATAGCGCTGAACACCGCGATACCCAATTCCGTCACTTTACCCTCCTCTTTCCGCGGTCGATAGCGTTCATGACCGCAATGAAGCAGCCGATCGTTACGAACGCTCCGGGCGCGGTCTTGAAAAAGGTGAGAGGTGAAAACGATTCAGGCGTTATCCTGATTCCCGCAAGGGTTCCGTTTCCCAGCAGCTCCCGGAAGGCGCCCATGGCACCAAGCGAGAGCGTGAACCCGAGTCCGCATCCGAGCCCGTCCGCACACGATCGGACAACTCCGTTTTTTGAAGCGAACGCCTCAGCCCGTCCGAGGATGATGCAGTTCACCACGATAAGGGGAATGAAAATACCCAGCATCTGGTGCAGCGGATATGCCCAGGCCTGTATCGCCATCTCCACGATTACCACGAAAGTGGCTATGATCACGATGAATACCGCGATGCGTACCTTTGGATGGATCACCGGTCTCAATGCGGAAATCAGCATGTTGGAACAGACCAGTACGAACGTGGTGGCCAGTCCCATTCCGATACCTCCGGCGACGGTCGCAGTGACCGCAAGAGTTGGACAAAGGCCGAGTACAAGACGGAAAGGCGGAAGCTGATCCCATAGACCACGTGTAAAGTCTCTAAGCAACGTTTTCATTGTACCGCTCCGCCAAGCGCCGGCCTGATCGAGGTGAATCGTTTCTGCGCGTCGGCGACCGCATCGCATACCGCCCGGGAGGATACCGTGGCACCGCTTATTCCGTCGATCGAACCGCCTTTCACCCTGAGCGCGGCGGGTTTCGACAACTCAAGACCGGTGAAAAGCCGGGTGAATGCGGTATCCGCCACTCTGGAGCCTATTCCCGGAGTCTCGGCCGCGAAAGACACCGCGATTGCTTTACAATTACCTGACACGGGATCGAACGCCGTAATCACGCCGACAGGTCCGCCGTAACCTTTTCCCACCGTCTCGAGAGCGACTCCCGTCAGTTTTCCTCCGGTCTTCCCGAGGAATATCGTGGTTTCACCGCCGGACGACGCGACATTCCTCCTGTCAAGGAGTGGATCGTTTTCGACGCCCGCCAGTACGGTCCTTATCGCTGGCCCCTTGACATAGCGTATGTGCTGGGCCGTTATCCTCTCGCGGGTGAGATCGTGCGCTCCGGCGAGCAGCATACCGCAAGCGGCGGCCACGCCGACCATGACGGCGAACATTTTCACTCCTTCGTTCATATTCTCACCACCTCGACCGGTATTTTCTTCGGAGCGGTTCCGCGGTCAAGAAGCGGAATCGTCATGTTTACCACAAGAACTGCGAAGGGAAGAGCTTCGGGGTACGCACTCCAGGTCCTGAAGAGGACCGTAAGAACCCCTATGGCGATACCGTACCATATCGTCACCTGCATGGAAACGGGGCGGCTTGAAAAATCGGCTGCCACAAAGAAGGCACCGATCATAGAGAAACCGGTAAACGAATGAAAAAGCGCCAGCGACAACGAAGTCGCCGGGCTCCCTGAGAGAAGCGCCGCGGTACACCCGACCGCACAGAAAAAAGAGATCGGCAGCAGTGGAGGAACGATACGGAAAGCCACAGCCAGGCATCCGCCCGCAAGCAGCGGAAGGGTAGCGCCGGTACCGACTCCACCGGCCTGACTTCCACACAGAAGCTCCTTTAAAGGAAACATGTCCGTCGCTCCGGAACCCAGCCTCCGTAACACCGCCAGCGGAAATTCCGAGTTGAACGGAAGTTCGAAGAGAATGGAACCATAGGTCGGTTCGACCATGCCGGGCCAGGACACCATGACGACCGCCCACCCTATGCAGACGGCATTGAACGGGCATCCTCCCGCTCCCCCGAACAGATGTTTTCCCAGGAACATGCCGGCCCCCGACGCGGTGGCGGTCACCCACCAGGGCGTAAGCGGAGGAAACAGCATTCCCATCAGCATGCCCGCAAGTATTGCGCTTCCGTCGCAGGTTCGCGGTTTTCCACGAAGCGTTTTTTCCAGCAGAATGTCGAAAAACGTACAGAAGAAAACCGAAGCCGCGACGACCCGGACCGCGAACAGACCGTATGTCCATGTGCCCTGGAGAAAGGCGGGCAGAAGCAGAAGAACCAGGAGATAGTTGACCCCTGAAAAACCCATACGGGATTTCCTGAACGGCCGGAAGGAAACCGAAAATAATGGTTTACCGCTCATCCATCTTCCCTTTTGGTGAAAGCGCTTTTTTTCCAGACGCGCACAAATGGGCCAGGGGACGCCGCGCGACGCAAACCGCGCTGCACATTCCGCAATCGATGCAGTTCCTGATTCCGAGCCGGAGCGCCTCATCATGTTTCGAGAATTCGATGCACTTGCCGATCAAGTCGACCCTCAGACCCGCCGGACACGCACGGGAACACCTCCCGCAATTGACGCATGAATTGTTCTCCGGTACCGCGGCCTCGGTTCGGGATAGAACGAGCACGGCATCGTCACGGGGAGTGAGGGGCTGGCCGGTACCGTTCGCGGCGGAACCGGTCATCTCTCCTCCCAGGACGATCTGCATGCCGTCCCTGGCGAAAAGCCCGCAGGCGTCCAGAAGGCGTCCCGCGCCGATACCTATTGGAGTCCTGCAGAGCCGGAAAGATCCGGTTCTTCCGATGCGGAGAGAAACGAGCATATCGACAGGTGCGATTCCAGTCCGCAGAGAGGTAACCAGTTCCACCAACCGGGCGGTTCCGATCACCTGGACTTTTCCCGCATCCGCGAGAGCGGCGTGTGTTCCGCAGATGCAGGCGCTCAAGGTATCCGGATACTTTTCCCGGACTGCAATGACGGTCCCGTGCGGAGCGATCCTGTTTTTCTTTGCACTATCCATCGACCACGGCACCGCCACGTAAATCCCTGAGCTCCCGCACATGTGTCTTAGCAAGCCAAGGCCGGAAACAACCGTCTCGAACTCCCGTTCAAGATGCCACCTGTTCGAGATCCGGTCAATATCCTCGTCCAGCCCCTGGCAGAGCACCGGAACCGGCTTTTCTGGAAAATGGAAACCGTAAAGGTCCGCTCTTTCCCGAATCTGACCCGGCGACAGCGCCTCGAGGTCCTGGACAGGCTCGCTGAGCTTCATGAATTCCTCACCGGGAGCACGCCGGATGACCACAGCGGCGAACCGGCCTCTGGAACCGCCGTCCCACGGCATCACCCTGCTCACAATCCCATGCACCGGGGAAAATGTTCCGCATTCGTTTTTTTCACACAGGGGTTGACCGGCCGCGACTTTGTCGTTTTCCCCGATCAAGCGCGGCAGATCGGGCGGTAGAAGCACGGTAACGGAATCGGCGGCATCGACGAAAACCGTTTCCGACGCAAAGGGAACGGGCAGCAGTGGAAACCGGGGTGAGCGAGCCCTGAATACTCCGGGCTTCATTTTGGCGTCCTATGACAAAACGTGCACTCTTCCCCTTCGTGGCAATTCAGGCATTGCCGTCCAATGCATCTGGGGTGGGTGGCGTCACCGGCACACACAGTCTTTACCGTTTCGGGATCACGGTAATGACAATTGCGGCAGCTCATCTCTTCCCTTATACTGGCTTCGGGGTCGTAATTGTGGTGGCAGTCTCCGCAGCCTGCCGCGGCTCCCTTTTCGTCATAATGTTGACGATGGGCA
>CAZGVZ010000019.1:11731-17810 GCA_964529145.1 uncultured Fibrobacteraceae bacterium
AGCACCGGACCGCCCCGCGTTTCGAAGAGGATATTTGGGGGGTTCTCGATTGGCTTCGGAGGTCGCAGCAGGTATCCGTAAAGAGCCGTACCGAAACTCAGGGCGAAAATGATCCCTGCAAGCAGCGAAGAACCCCGGTCAGGTTTTTCAGGATATATTCGACGCTTACCGGACATTCCAACCCGTAGTATGGCAGTTTCTGCACCACTTGTCGACAGTATCGATCACGCCATTGTAATGCAATGAATCAACTGTGAGCATATCCTTTATTTTGAATCCCCAGTGGCAAGTGAGGCAATCACGGAACACCTCGGCATGACCGCTGTCGGCGTGCATGGGAAACAGGGCAAGAGAGTCGATGTCATGACACGCCCAGCACCGGGTCGTATCCTGTGGCATCCCGTCATCTATGGATATCGCCTGCTTGTTTCCCCTGAAAGTCTGGGCCCCATGGCAGTAGAGATTGAAGCAGGAATCATTTCTGAAGACAGGGTCGGGTCCCATATAAGAGGGTTTGCGCGGTATATCGAATTTAACGTCGATCGTATCGTTGTCGTGCATGGTAGCGGCAACGACCTTTCTTCCGGACTCCTCAAAACGAACCGGGATAATTCCTTTTTCAGCATCATAGCCGGCATGGCAGTCGCTGCAGTGAAAGCTGTGCAAGGTGTCGTGTGTGTCGTGTATTTCGTGCGCCCGGACCGCAGTTGGGCTGAACCATCTCGGGTCGGTAGGCGGCAAACCGTGGCAATCTTCGCAATCGAGGTAATTATGGCACATGTCACACTTGACCGTCGCGGTATCGACCACACCATTGCGATGCAGTGATTCATCAATCCATCCGGAACCGTCATAATATCCGGTGTGACACTGCACGCAGTCATACCGGTACTTTTCGTTGAGTACATGATCGGTATGGACCTGGGTTGCAGGAAGCGAATCGTGGCAGGCGTTGCACTTTTTGGAGGCCAGGGGGAATTCTTCATACAGCTGGCTGCATCCCGCACACCCCAGAAGCCAAATCACGGCGGTGAAAACGATTCTTCGAGACTTCATCTTCTCTTCCCCACGTGGCATTGCACACAGCTTCTTTCAAGATCGTGGCAGTAACCGCAATTGACTACTCGCTGCCGCGCGTCCATACCGTGCGAAAACCTGTACCCCGCCCGATGGACCGCGAAAGAGCCCTGCCCGCGGTGGCATTCGTTGCACCTCCGGTCCGCGTGGCACTCACGGCATTTCGACTGATCGTAACGGGCATCCCTCCCGTGACCGTTGCGATAGACCCACCGCGGCGTGTGCGTTTTGGGTTTGATCTTTTCCGGTTTTTCGTGACACACTTTGCAGTTCGCGTCGGCGCGGTGATTGTTGTGACACTCCATACACAGCGACATCGGGGGAGGAGTCTTGATCTTTTTGAGTTCCGCGTAGATATCCTTGTGACACGTGTTGCATTTTTCCGTGTGCTGGATATGACTGGTATGGGAAAAGAGCGGCAGCGTGGCCTTGACATACTTTTTATCATCAGTAAACCCTGCGATCGCCTCGGAACCTGCGTCGGTTCCGTTGTGACACTGGCTGCAGATCTCCTTCATGGACGGCCCCACCTTGTAACCGCGGACCGATTCGGAAAAGAGCGTCTGGTGGCACTGTACACACTCCGCCCCGATATCCTCGATGTGCGCTTTGTGGGAAAAAAGCGGTATATCCGGGGTTTCCTGGACACGCGCCTCGTCGATATCTATGTCGGGAGAAGAGCTGTAGGTGACGGGCGCCTTTTTCATCTCATCTTCCCCGGGCGCCGGCAGCTCGGGCCCGGATCCGTCGCCCGGTCCTGCCCGTTCGGGTTCGGTACTTTCGACCGGAGCTAAATCACCGGACTCCCCGGCAGGGACCTCTGAGGATCCCTGCGATTCAGGAGCGTTTTCCTCAGGACCATTCGATGCGGGAACCACAGGCTCATCGCCGATAAGCTTATCCAGGAAGGAATCGTCGACTCCGGCATCAGGGGCCTCTTCCGGCGCGGTGGACGCAGGGCTTTCCATTTCACCCTCGTCCGGTTTGATCTGCGCGATGACAAGGCAATACAGGAAGAATGGAAGCACTATCCTTTTCATTCCCCGCTCCCCCTGTAGCTTCTAATAAGGAGGTTTGTCGTCAAAAGAAAACGGACATCCTGTGCGTAGTAGCGGTTGATGAGATACTCGATGCGAGGAAAAATCGTGAGTCCGACAGGAATCGACATCTTTATTCCGCCTGAAAGAAAAACTGCGTTATTGGGCGCAAACCCGATCTTTCTGGTCGTGGTACCATACTTAACAAGTCCCGCATATCCCGCCGGTATCGGACCGCCGAGTGTATCTGACTTCGTTATCAGGTCTTTTCTCACCAAAGGCCAGACGCGGTAGAATTCGCCCGCTCCCTCGAGGCTGAAAATCTTCAGAAAAGGAAGCGAGACACCTGCGTGCGGACGTATCGTCATTCCATGGTATCCGCTGCTGAAACCCGCTCCTCCGGACAGGTAACGGCTCGAAATATCGAAGGAAAAGAAATGGTCCCCTCCGGCGTTATTGATAAAAGAGGAGTGATAATCCCCCTGGATGCACACTCCGTTCGACGGAAAGGCATTGAACGCGAGCCCGAATTCGCTGATCTGATCGTACAGCATGATCGTGAAAAAATTTGTGGAATCGATCCGTCCCTTTTCTCCTGAAACATATGCGGAGAGTTCGACCATTTTGGAGGGATAGACGGTCAGTCGTCCGTCGTAACGGTCGATCCTCTTTTCGATCGACGAAAACCTGCCGCTGCCGCTGATCCTCACGAAGCTCACCGGTGATACGTCGATTCCGAGAGCGGCACGGAAGTCATGCCGGTCGTCGGCCGGATGTTCCACCACCTCTGGAACGAGGCTGTCTGGGCGCACCACTCCGTATTCGGTGACGAACGGAACGGAATCCAGAGCGAAAAAGGGCTGCATATAACCGGGAGCGGGAGTGAATCCGAGCGCCGCGGTGAGAGTGGTAAACGGGATCACCGACAGCGAGCCATCAAGCAAAAGCAGTCCAGCCCGCGCAGGATTGGAGAAAAAGGAATGTTTGTATTTATAGCCTTTTGCCAAAATGTCGTCAATGCCGTCCTGGACACCCGCCGACGGAATCGATACCGGATCGAGTTCAGGTAATCCCCAGGCCGAAGGAACGGTCATTCCGCATGCCAGATGCATCGTTCCCTTCGAACTCGGACGAACCGACACCAGCAGACCATCCAGATCATAAGAGTCAAATACAAGATCTGTGTAGGGCTGACGTCCGAGACGAAGCCCCAAAACTCCCTGCCCGCTGCGCCAGTCGAGATATCCGGTAGAAAGTTCGATGATTTTCCGCGAGGAGGATTTGGTTATGTTGTCGAAAAATGCATTGGTCCCAAGAAGGTCGGTATGAAAAGATACTCCTGAACCACCTATATTATCCAACCCAAGACCGAAAGAGCCATAATTGAAGTATCGTGAAAAAGTGTTCCGGGTTGAATCGAGGCGGTCCACCTTGAAATAGAAATCGTCGCCCGCATGAATGGTCACCGCAGTACCCGAAGCCGACGCGATCAGGAGGAGAAGTAAAATAGCTGAACCGCTCAAACTCTTTTTCATCATATCAGCAGGTTGGACAGAAAATAAAAACTCTTTCCATAACAAACAGTTACATGCTACGGAACTTTCGTCAGGGTATGTTGTGCCTTTCCCCGAAGTAGATAATATAACCAAAGTTGCTGGGCATATCAAAAATAATTGGGAATTAAGCTCCTACGGGAGCAGGTCAATTCTTGGGGGAAATGAGTGCAGGGTTTCGTGCAACGGGCCGCTGACGGATCGCCCTGCGATTGCCCGCTGACGGCCGTATTCAGGAACGAAGTAAAAAAAGTATTACTCGCCGATTACACACCGGAACGACGGGGAAGGCCGGTTGCTGCGGTCCATCACACGGGCGATATAAAGCCCCGGCGCAACCTTTTTCCTGAAAGCCCCGGAAAAGGTGAGCGGCGTTTTCGTCGATGCCTCTGCGACCGGTTTTCCAGCGAGCGTGAAAAGCGCTGCGTGCTCTCCTGCGGCAAGCTGTCGTGAGCGCAGGGTAACTCCGGGGTTGATTCCGGTGCTGTTTTCGTCGGGAGTCGTGAATTCGAATTTAGTCGTGATATCCTTGTTTTTGCTGGTATACGTGCGATGAAAGGCGGCATAGTATTTGGTATTCTTTTCAAGGAGTTTGATCGTATCGATCACATTGGTCCGTCGGGTGAAGGGTTTGAGGTTCATCGTACTTCCGTACGACTCGCTTGTCCCCCATTTGAGTTCGTGCACCTGTCCGTTCGCGTAATAATCCCACCACTCGATCACCGCATAGGTTGGATAGACCTTGCCGCCAAGCACTTTCAATCCCCGGTCCTGGCTCGCAGAAGTAAAACCGTCGAGAGCTACGAAATTCTCTTCGGCCATAACGATGCCGGCCGAAAACAGTGCAAGACAGAGTGGGAGAAGTTTCCGGGACTCCCTGAGCCATGGATACCTGATCATGAAAGACGAACCTCCGTGAATTGTCACATTTTTTATAACTACCTGATCCGGAACAGTTTTAACCCTTAATCGTCCGATTGAGGTCCAAGTATACCTGGTCGGACCCGATACAGTCAAACTCAGCGCTTCATTTGTTATCAAAAACGCCCATACCGTTCATTTTCAGGGCAAAAAACTGTTGGCATCCTCGCGGTAACTACCTGAAAGAATTTTTTTAGAAGGTGCCCTACAACACCAGTAAATAATGATCGTCAATCATACAACTCCGTTTTTTTCGTGATATACAGGGGACGATCCTGCCGATCGTTTCTACGGTCACGACCATTCCCGCCAGACATACAGTGACTGTAACCGCAATAATGCCTCCTGCAGCGAAACAGAACCGGTAGCCCCATAAGCCGCCAAAAAGGATCGCAACATGATACTCGATGACAGTACGATATTTAAAAAACTTTTTTTTTCTTCTCCTTTCGTGTATATTGTAGGTATGAACCCGAACGCCGCTGTAACGCTAGTAACCCTTACCGTACGGAGAACACCGTAGGGGTTGCGTTCGCTATGGCCACGAAACGAAGCCCCTGCCGGTGATCACCGACGGGGGCTTCGTTTTTTCAAGAAGTAATTCCGGCACAATCGGCCAGAGGCGTTCGGAACCGTTCCATACGAATGCAGGACTGTCACGTGAAAAAATGAAAAGTGAAGGCACCATGAATATCGATCGCACTCGCTCCCCCTCATCCCCAAACTCCGCGACACTCGCCTTTATAGTAACGGTGACGGTACTCCTCGTACCTCCATAGGGGGAATGTTGGCTCATGGCACTCAACAAACCCCCGGCGGCCTGGACCATCGGGGGTTTTTTCGTTCAATCGGAAGAAATCACGAAAGGAGAGAGCATGAAGAAAACCGGAGCACAGATCATCATCGAGCTGCTCGAACGCCACGGGATCGACACCATAGCGGGGATTCCCGGGGGGATGAACCTGCCGATGTACGATGCGTTGTATCACCGTCCGATCCGCCACATTCTCGCCCGGCATGAACAGGGAGCGGGGTTCATCGCGCAGGGCATGGCCCGCTCTACCGGAAAACCTGCGGTCTGTTTCGCCACTTCGGGCCCTGGAGTGACCAACCTTCTCACCGCACTCGCGGACGCGAAGCTCGATTCCATTCCCGTTATCGCTATCACGGGCCAGGTCCCTCTTCCGCTCAGGGGAAGCGACGCCTTTCAGGAGGTGGATACGGTCGGCTTGTCGCAGTCGATCACCAAACACAGTTTTTTAGCGCATTCCGCTGCCGAACTCCTTGAGATTATACCTGAAGCGTTCCGTATAGCCGCCTCCGGCCGCCCCGGCCCGGTGCTTATCGACATACCGAAAGACGTTCAGCAGCAGACGCTGGATTTGGACCATTGGCCGGAGTGCGGAACACCTCTGAGGCCACTCAATGCCGGGGACAGGGAGATAGGAGAAGCCGTGGCTCTGATCAAAAACGCGAAACGGCCTCTCCTGT
>CAZGVZ010000019.1:17820-18821 GCA_964529145.1 uncultured Fibrobacteraceae bacterium
CGATGTTGCAGGAGATCGCCCGCCGGAACGGTATCCCGGTCGTCGCCACGCTCATGGGACTCGGCTGCATGAGACACAACGACCCTCTCTTTCTGGGAATGCTTGGCATGCATGGTTCCGCCCACACCAACAGAACGGTGAACTCCTGCGATCTACTGATTGCCTGCGGCGTCCGTTTCGATGACCGGGCCACCGGCAAGATCGGACACTTCTGTCCTGACGCAAGAATAGTGCATATCGATATCGATCAGTCCGAACACAATAAGATCAGGCGGGCCGACGTCGCCATCGCCGGAGACATCGGGGAGGCGCTACGAGAAATCGGAATTCGGCTTAAAGATGACCGGAGGACGCCTTGGGCTGAAAGAGCGATTCCAAAAGCTATCGAAAACTCTCCCATGGGGAACGGATTCCCTGAGGAAGACCGCGCCAGCCCCACAGCCCTTATCCGCTCGATCGGCACGCTCGCCGATCCAGATGCCCTCATCACCACCGATGTGGGTCAGCATCAGATGTGGGTCGCGCAATCCTACCCCTTCATGAAGCCGAGGACTCTGCTGACGAGCGGCGGACTCGGGACTATGGGATTCGGACTTCCGGCCGCCATCGGCGCCGCGCTCGCCCACCCCGGAAGAGAGGTTTTATGTTTCACGGGCGACGGCTCGCTTCTCATGAATATCCAGGAACTGGCGACACTGGCGGAACACGATTTAAATGTCAAGGTACTGCTTTTCAACAACGAACAGCTCGGTCTTGTTCGACAACAGCAGGATCTTTTCTACCGCCGTAACCTGATGGCGTCCAGGTTTGCCCGCAATCCCGATTTCGTCGCCATCTCGAAAGGTTTCGGCATCCGGGGGATCGACTGGGGGCGCGTGAACGGAGCTTCACTTTCACAGGCACTCGGAGAAAAAGGTCCCCTGCTGATCAATTTTCCCATTCATCCGGAGCTACAGGTGCTGCCCATGGTTCCTCCGGGTGGTTCAAACCTTCAGATGATA
>CAZGVZ010000020.1:0-14764 GCA_964529145.1 uncultured Fibrobacteraceae bacterium
CCGAGCCTGAATCGTTTCGCGACAGTCATCGCCAGAAGGCGGTTGTCGGTGGCGTCGCACAGGTCTGTTCCCGGATCCACTGTGAAAACAGCCTGTCCGGTGATTTCACTGTCGGATGCGGCTGGCGAACCGGTAGTGAAATGAACCAGTGCGATCTCGCCGGCTTCGATGATCGAATCGCCGGTGGAATCGACTACCCGGACACGGTTCATGCGGCCTGTGAAAAGTTTTTGTTCCGCGTTGAAAAGCAGTGTGCGTTCACGGCCATCTTCGTCCCTTTCTATTCGCAGCCTGACCTCGATGTATTCGACAAGAGGTGTGAAAGGGTTGCGTCGCTCGAAGAAAGTCAACTCCGTGATATTTTTATCCCCGGTCGTGATTCTCCCATCACCGTCCGCGTCCAGTGCGCAGACGCGGGCGAGAGTGTCGCTCCCATCGGTTTTAACCCATGACACGCTCCCGAGGCTGTTGTCGTCGAGGGTCTCGAAGCGGTTGTCTTCACCTGCTCCGATCCCGAATACGATCCGTGTCTCTTCCCCACTGCGAAAACCAGCCGTATCGGGAGAGTATGCCGTATGAAGAGTGAACGTGAGCCGCTGAGGCGAGTCTTTTCCGTTGAGAATCAGATCGCCGTCCAGGTCCTGCAGTGAATAGCTCTCGGTGGTGCCGCGGTAACCCTCTATCGCACCTCGAAGACAAATGACAGATTCATTGAGTTGTTCCTCATCGAATATCGTTTCATCCAGGAGCAGTTCTATCGTGTCGTGCCGGATGCCCAGAGGGGTGTCCTCCACTTTGGTAACGGTCACTTTACCGCCGGCCGTATCGATCGAGAATTCCACCCCTTCCGTACGCTTCGCGAGCAAAACCGCGTCGATCTCGAACGAGGGCAGTTCCGGCGGCTCGAGCAGGTTTTCCGGCGCGGGATTCCGCGCGGAAAGAAGGTTTTCCATTTCCTGTGTTTCGCTCAGCGCACGGAGGGTCGCCGCGGCAGCGGTTTCCAAAGTCACTTCGTGTGGCGGCACTTTTCCTTTGTCGGAGGAAACCGGATCCGAAGAGCAGCCCGTGAGCAGAACAATCGCGAAAACAGCCGTTGAAGCGAGAAGGATATTTCTGGTCATAAGACCTCCTTACGAAGCGGTTTAAGTGAAATAATCATAATGAAAATATACCGATGAACTTAAATAAATGCAAACATAAATAAAAACTTTGATTACAGTAATAAGGGAAAAAACCCATAAAAACAATTATTTTTAGTAATTGTATACAATTTTGAATAGTAAATAGTGTCTAAATTGATTACATAATGCGCTGGTCGACATTGCCGAAAGCCGAGGCTTCGATGAAGCGGCCGTTCCTGTGTCCTTTTTCAGGGATCCTTTATATATTTATTGAAGATATGTATCGGGCGGCGAATGGAAGCGCTGTCGGGCATTATCAATTTTTTTATTGAGGAAGTTGCTGGAACTCTCCGAATCTTCAATCCGGGGCATGAAATTGTCGGGAGTGGAATTGCAGACCTTTTACCTTTCAGAAGGGCTTCGTTTTTCAATTGAACAGGGCCGAACTTTCAGGCAAGGCAATAACCGGCGCTGCGGTTTCCTGCCGGTGATCGGCATCATATGCACGCTTCACTTTTGGTCCTGTTCTCCAACCGACCCGGAAAACCGTGAGATTCCGGTTCCTCCTCCGGGAATGGTTCTTATAAAGGCGTCCGGGAGATCTTTCCGGCAGGGTGCCGACGGACCGTCATCCCGTGCAGACGAACGGCCTTCGTTCCCGAGCACCTTCGCTCACGATTACCATATCGATACGGTCGAGGTGACGATCGCGGAATATGGGCGCGTAATGGGGAGAATTCCGCAGCAGTACGACAGCATCGGTACGTACGATCCTCTTTGGCCGGTCTGTTTCATCACCTGGTTTGATGCAGCGCTCTATTGTAATCAAAGAGGCAGGTACGAGGGTTTGGATACGGTATACGCCTATTCAGGAATCGAGTCCACCGGCGGGGGAAACGTCATAAGGCTCAAAGCGCTTACCACCGATCTCCGGGTCCGGGGCTACAGGTTGCCGACCGAGGCCGAATGGGAGTTCGCCGCACATGCCGGAAGCGAGGGAGCGTATATCTGGGGAGATATTCCGGACAGTGTTGAAAGTGTGAAATACGGATGGTATGCGGCCAATTCCAACGGATCGCCGCATCCGGTCGGGCAATTGAAAAAAAACGGGTACGGTTTGTACGATATGGCCGGGAACGCAATGGAATGGGTGAACGATTTTCTGGGAGCCTACCCTTCCGTTCCGGTGGTCGATTTTATAGGAGCGTCCGAATCCCGGGGTGAATACCGGCCCGTGAAAAGCGGCAGTTTCAGGCAGTCGATGGGACGATTGCGCATACCGAATCGTAGTGACGATTATGAAACAATATCATCCACCGCGGTTTCCCATATAGGTTTCCGGTGCGCGGTCGGGAGCATCGAGAATGGAATGGTGAGCGGCAACTGGGGAGTCGCGGCTCGGATGCCAAAGGTCGATATGGTCATATCGGATCTCCGGCATATCATCTCCACGAATCGGGCCAGACTTGTATTTGTCAATCATGACGGAAACAGACGAGTTCTGTGTTTTGTAGATTACTCCCTGCCCGATCCGAAGGTCGTCCAGTTTCTGGATTCCACCAACGTATATGTTCCCTCCATTTCGCCGGATGGAAACTATGCGGCTTACGCGACCCGGAACGACGGAGCGTCGAGCGGCTCTTCTATCCATGTCCGTCCTCTTTCACCGGTCAATTCATTTCCGGTGAAACTGCCCGACGAGCCCGCGTTCAGTCCGCGGTGGTGGGTGGAGCCCTCGTCTAAAGACACTTTCATCCTCTATACCAATTCGGCAGTGGTCAATTCGGATCCCTCATGGCCGGGAACCATGACGAAAATGCAGAGAATCGCCGGCGGCATCGCATCGGGACCTCCGCAGGTGATCGAACCGGAAGGCGGTTACCATGACGGCAGATCGAAGGATGGTTCGTACCTCGCGTCGGGATTCGACCTGCTTCGGATGAAGAACCTGCTGACCTTCGAGCGCAGAGTACTGTTTACCGGACCGCAGAACGGCAAAGCGGCGGGTGATACGTCGCAGGTGTGCAACGTTTCGACATCTCCCGGATCTCAAGACCCCGCGGAAGTCATGTTTCTCGATTTCGGGTACTCCGGTGAAAGTACGGTCACAGGCCGGCGGTACGGTGTTCATGAATTTCTTTTTATCTGTAATTTTAACAACGTCTCCCGGAAGTGGTTCGCTGCTCCAGATGGCTTTGTCTGGAGTGACCCGGAGTGGTCGAATCACCCGGAATTCGCGGCAGCGGGGTTGGAAGCTCCGAATGGGAGCCATGTATCGATAGGTGTCCTCAATCTGAAACAGGACATCTTTTCGGAACTCCTCCGCGGCAGCGATCTGCTTTTTCCAGCATTATGGGTCGGCGATCCCGATTCCGTTGAGTTGATGGATCTTGCGATCGACAGCGCGGGCTGGTATAACAAACCTCCGCTCAATTATGCCCAGAGTGTCATTTCATGGAAACTTTCGCTCTTCTGGAAATGCCACAGGGAGGCCGATATTTTCTTCACCGGAAGTTCGCGATGTCTGCACGGCATCGTTCCCTCCGAGTTCACCCGTTATAAAGCTCTGAACCTTGGTGCCAGCAGCACCGGTCTGTTGTCCGCACTTGAGATCATCCGCAACTATGTGCTCATCCAGTGCGGCGATGCGAAGCTCATCGGGCTTGAATTGATGCTCGATCATTTGAAGTTCCCCGATGGTGATCATTCATGGCTGTCCGGCGTGGCGAAATCGAAAGGGTTTCTGTATGACCGGTCTCATGGCTTTTGGAAAGAAGGAGTTCCTCCGGGTTTTTCACAGCTCGTTTCCCGGGCGCCGAATATGCCGCCGGGCAGTCCCGACTCACTGAGAGGTTTTATGGTTTTTGAGAATCCAGGGGGGTGGGGCGGGCCCAATCCCCAGGTGGAGGGTGCTGATTGGACAGCGGACCTGCCGGAATGCATTCAAAACCTGCGCATTCTGGACAGTCTCGGCCGTGAACTTGGTGACCGTGGTATCCACCTCATGGTGGTGGTGATGCCGCAGAGTCCTTATTTCAGGGAGATCGGCTATTTCGGAAAATACGGACCTACGCTTCAGGCGGGGAACGAAATCATCGACAGCCTTCGTGCTATGGAACGCGGGAACCGGTTTTTCCACCTGTTCGATGCTCACCGCAACGGACTGCACGATTTTACGGATGCCGATGCCAGAGACAGCGATCATCTTAGCGAAACGGGGGCCCGAAAGATTTCGCGTAGACTTGACAGTCTGATAAACTCCATTTTGGAAGAACCGCTTCCATGATCCTAGTGGTTCCTCCCGCGGCGGTTTCCATTTATCTCCACCTCGGGCTCCGGAAGGTGGTTTCCAACAACATCATGGTCCGAATTATATTTCAGAGGATTTTAATGGGTATTTTCCGCTGCAACCGGCTGAAGGCAGCCTGCGGTTCGCGTTTTTTTGAAGTGCTGCAATGCATACAGGGTGGTTTGGCTCGTTTTCGGCAGCACTCCCCGAATGCTTGCGGCGCGTTCTGGGATCAACTACCACAGCCAGAGGGGCGGTGGCTTGTTCCGAAGCGGGGATAACCTGCGAAAAACAAGTGAATGCACTGAATTCCATAGTTGCGCCTTATGCGCGGCATAAGGGCTTCCGGAACGTAAGGTAATGAAGTACATGAGACCTGTGAGTAAACAAACACTGGAGAAAGTGTCGTATGAAAGGTAGAGTTCTGATCATCGATGACGAGCCCGAGGTTCGGCGCAACCTTACGGTCGGTTTGGCTCAGCATGATTATTCCGCGGTCGCCTGTCCCGACGGAATCTCCGCGATTCACGAATTGAGCGACTCCCGGCAGAAGGGAATCGCTTACGACTACCTCATCACAGATGTCTTTATGCCCGACATCGACGGACTGAAGGTGCTCAAGGTCATCAAGAGCCGTTTTCCCTCTCTGCCCGTTCTGGTGATCACCGCTTTCGGTGACGAGCGTCTGAAGCTGACCGCGCTCGAAGAGACCAATACCGGATATCTGGACAAGCCTTTTTCCATACCGGAACTGGTCGAAGCGCTCGAGAAGCTGAAGGACGGGGAAACCACGCTCTCCGGGTCCGCTTCCCTGTCAGCGGAACACGAGGAGCGCTCGGGCCGTGAATCGATCAGCGCATATCTCACGATAAAAATCACCGATGCCGAAAAGAGCAGGGATATTTTCAACTCCATTTATTTCATGAATGGAGTGCAATCATGCGAGGCAGTGATAGGCGATATCGATATCGTGGTTCTTGCCCAGGCCTCCTCCATGAAAGGAATCGACGCGTTCTTTGACCGGATACGATCGATGCCCGGCGTCGAGGTATCGTCGGTAGCCGCGGTACAGAGACCCAAACTCGACAGGGATGTCGAGGAATTCATCGAAATGTACCGCAGTGCGGTAAAGAATCAGGCCGCCGGGGCCGCCTCGTCACAGGGTGGCTCCATCAGTTACCTGATCATCGATATCGATAAAAAATCGATTCAGAAAATATTCACCACGGTATTTTTCATCGATGAGGTCCTTTTTTGCGATGTCGTAGACGACGGGACCAGACTGGTAGGTATGATCACCTCGCAGGGGGCGATTGGCAAAACGCCGCTGGTCATCAAAAAACTGCAGGAAATCGACGGGGTTCTGCGGGTCAGGGTGGCGAAAATCATCAGACTCGTCGAGAATTGACAGGTGCGGTGCGGCTTCTTGTTCGTATCCTTTTTACTATTTACGGAGGCGAGGCGGATTGATCACAGATACTCCCGGAAGGAACTGCGTTACCGATGAGTTCAATTTCAGACTCTGGTGTCGTGACGGCGCCCAGGGCGATTTGATTCCGTTGCTGCAAGCGGCTCAGGAGCAGTTCGGCTTCATTCCGCGGCGGGCGATAACATCCATTGCGGTGTCTACCTGTATTCCGGAAGCGACAATCTACGGGGTAATCACGTTTTACAACCAGTTCCGGCTCAAACCGATGGGGAAAAACGTCTTGCGGCTTTGCGACGGTACCGCATGCCATGTTTCCGGTTCTTCGATGCTTATCGATACGATAGAAGACGAACTCGGTATAGGAATAGGAGAGACTACGGAAGATGGACTGTTCACCCTTTGTACCGTGGCGTGCCTGGGATGCTGCTCGCTCGCTCCGGTGATAATGGTGAACGAACGAACCTACGGCAGGCTTACACCCGCATCGCTGCGGAAACTCCTGAGGACTCTGCGGCGAGGCGGCGCACAATCATAGCATTCGTTCATGTCCGGCCCGCGTGGTCCGGTCTTTTTCGGAATCAGGCATAATGCGGGAAGCGAACCGCAGCCGTTGACTTTTTTATTCGAACCTCTCCGGCATGAAAGCGGGAGAACGGTCCTTCCGATGCCCCACGGCAGCGCCGGAGTGCATGGGGCCGGAAAAACGGGTGGAGTTAATCATCAATCCAGAAGGATGTGCGTAGCCGGGTCGCATATCCTGTCATGAGGCGGATCTCTCAATGAATATCGTGGCTGTAGGGATGGGAACATGCGGGCTTTCTTCAGGGGCCCAGGCGGTTTTCGACGCGTTGCGCGAGTGCCTTCCGGAACGGGAGAAATATTCGTTGATGCCGACCGGGTGCATCGGAATGTGCTATCGTGAACCGATCGTGGAAATCCGGACCCGTGGGAAGCGGACCTTTTACGGAGACGTTACCCCGGATATCGCCCTGGAAATTTACAAGAGGCACGTTCTGTGCGGAGAGATCTGCACGGAAGCGGTCGCCTTCGAAATCGAGGGAGGCGTGATCTCCGGCCCGGAAGCCCCATTTTTCGAGCTCCAGAAAAGAATCGTGCTGCGCAATTGCGGTTTTGTCAACCCTGAATCAATCGAGGACAGCGAGGAGCACGGAGCGTACGGGGCGCTCCGCAAGGCGCTGCTTCGAATGACTCCGCAGGGGATTGTCGAAACAATCTCGGAATCGGGCCTTCGCGGCCGCGGCGGGGCGGGCTTCCCCACTGGAAAAAAATGGTCTCTGTGCGCGGCGCAAAGCGGCGATATCAAGTACGTGGTATGCAATGCAGACGAAGGTGACCCCGGCGCTTTCATGGACCGTGCGGTCCTCGAGTCGGATCCGCATTCTGTTCTCGAAGGAATGGTCATTTGTGCGAAAGCCATTGGAGCCGGTCACGGTTTCGTGTACTGCAGGGCCGAATACCCGCTCGCGATACGGCGACTCGAAATGGCGATCGGCCAGGCGAGATCCAGGGGTTATCTCGGCGAGAACATCTGCGGTTCCGGATTTTCTTTCGACATTACCGTAAAGCAGGGTGCAGGAGCGTTCGTATGCGGCGAAGAAACCGCGCTGTTCGCGTCTATCGAAGGCCGGCGGGGTATGCCCCGCATACGGCCCCCCTTCCCCGCGGAAAAGGGGCTTTGGCAGAAACCGACCAACAACAACAACGTAGAAACGTTCGCTAACGTCAGCTGGATCATCGAAAACGGCGCCGCGAAGTTCAGAGAATTCGGCACCGAGAAGAGCCGGGGGACCAAAGTGTTCGCTCTCGCGGGCAAGGTGCTGCGCGGCGGACTCGCCGAAGTGCCCATGGGTATCACGATCGATGATCTTGTCAATAAGGTCGGAGGCGGTATAAAGCACGGAAGGAAATTCAAGGCAATCCAGATCGGCGGTCCCTCGGGGGGATGCATCCCGAGTGCCGGGGCTTCGACCACGGTCGATTTCGAAAGCATTCCGAAAACCGGAGCCATCATGGGCTCAGGGGGAATGGTCGTGCTCGACGACACCACCTGCATGGTGGAAATGGCGCGCTACTTTCTCGAGTTTACGCAGAACGAATCGTGCGGCAAGTGTACGTTCTGCCGTATAGGTACGTTGCGGATGCTCGAAATCCTGGAAAGAATCACACGTGGAGAAGCGGTACCCGAGGACATCGGAAAACTCAAAATTTTGGCAAGACAGATCAGGGAGGCTAGCCTGTGCGCACTCGGGCAGACCGCGCCCAATCCGGTATTGACAACGCTGGAACACTATCCCGAGGAGTACGAAGCCCATATTCTTCGACGAACGTGTCCGGCTCATCAGTGCACGGCCCTTACGGAATTTAAAATCGATGCTTCGAAATGCACCGGATGCACACTTTGCGCAAAGCAGTGTCCGGTCGACGCGATCCAGGGGACCCGCTCGTCTCCCCACAGGATCGACCAGGCCCTGTGCGTCCGCTGCGGCAGATGCATCTCAAACTGCGCCTTCGGCGCTATCTATAAGGATTAGAACTGAAATGGATCCCGGAACCGTAACCCTGACAATCAACGGACACGTGGTGACCGCGGCAGCCGACGCGACCATACTCGAGACAGTCCAAAATCTATCACTCGATACGATTCCCGCGCTCTGTCATTCCCCGGAACTCCCGCCCTACGGATCATGCTTTCTCTGTGTAGTGGAAGTGAAAGGCCGGCCGAACCTCGTGCCCTCTTGCGCGACAAGAGTTGCTCAGGGCATGGAGGTACAGACCCGCAACGACCGGATCAACGCTTCCCGGAAGACCGCCCTCGAGCTGCTCATTTCCAACCACTATGCGGACTGTCTGGCCCCATGCAGGCTGTCCTGTCCGGCGGGTGTTGATACGCAGGGATACATCGCGCTCGCGGCGATGGGAGACTATTCGGCCGCTCTTGAGGTGATCAGGCGGAATAACCCCTTGCCCGCGGTATGCGGCAGGATCTGCGTCCGGAAATGCGAAATCGAATGCCGTCGCAAAGATCACGATCAGCCTGTGAACATCAACGCGGTAAAGAGGTTTCTTTCAGATACCGAGGGTGCTTACGATTCCATCCCTTCCCGCCTGCCGCCCACCGGAAAGAGCGTGGGAATCGTGGGCGCGGGGCCGGGTGGTCTCAGTGCGGCATGGTTTCTTGCAGGATCGGGGCACGAAGCGGTGATATACGAAGCGATGGACCGGCCCGGAGGCATGCTGCGCTACGGAATACCCTCCTATCGACTTCCTGAAGCGGTTCTCGATAAGGAGGTGGACCATATCCTCCGACGGGGAGTACGGGTCCTCTGTTCCACGCGTGTAGGCAGGGATGTGACCCTGGAAGAGCTGTATCGCAGACACGACGCCCTTTTCATCGCCTCCGGCGCGTGGGCGGCGAAGCCGATGGGCCTCGAGGGCGAAGCTGAAATCCAGGGTGTTCTGGACGGAATCGATTTCCTTGGAAAAACGGCCGGAAAACCCGAACCCCTGTCAGGTACCGTGGTTGTTGTAGGCGGTGGAAATACCGCAGTGGATGTCGCCCGGACCGCGTGGCGATGCGGTGCATCCCGCGTGGTTATCGCCTATCGACGGACCAGGGCGGAAATGCCGGCCGACCCTCTCGAAGTGGCCGATTGCCTCAAGGAAGGGATCGAACTGACGGAGTTGACCGCACCGGTTGCACTGGTCTCCGTACACGGAAAGCTTACCGGTTTACGCTGTATCCGTATGGAATTGGGCGAACCCGACGGCTCGGGACGCCGCCGTCCGGTGGAGATCGAGGGATCCGAATTCGTCATCGAGTGCTCGACGGCGATTGCAGCTATTGGACAGGCGCCATCTCTCGAAGGACTTCTCGAAGGGGGCGGGAAAACGATTGTCCTTACCAAACGGAAAACGATCGCCGCGGACCCTGTGACGATGCGAACGAATATCGAGGGGATTTTCGCTGGAGGGGATGCGGCCGACGACGGTCCGACCGTCGTCGTGGACGCGATCCGCGATGGAAAGCGCGCGGCGGAATCGATACACACGTTTCTTACCGGCGAGGTAACCAGGGCGGCACCTTTCATTGTACGCAAGGAGATCTGGGGAGTCGACGGAGTTACGGATGACGAGCGCCGGCCGGTTTCACGGCGTCGCGAGGCGCACGAACTCGAAGTGGAGCGGAGGCGCGGCAATTTCAATGAGGTGTCTGAAGGGCTGCACGAACACGAAATCGCGGAGGAGACCGGAAGATGCCTTTCCTGCGGCTGCGTCGGATTCGATGAATGCAAACTCAGAAGGTTCGCGGAGGAGTACGGCGCGGACATAAGCCGTTTTCACGGAAAGATCAGAAAACACAAGATCGATGACCGCCACCCCACGATCGTGTACGATCCCAATAAATGCATTCTCTGTACACGCTGCGTGCGTACGTGTGAGCGGATTCTTCCGCTTCCCGCGCTTGGCCTGACGGGGAGGGGCTTTACGTCCGAAATCCGTCCGTCCATGAACGATCCTCTCGATCAGACCAACTGTATCGGGTGCGGCAATTGCATCGACGCCTGTCCTACCGCCGCACTGACGGAGAAGTATCACTTCAAGGGGCGTGCGGCGATCGACGGAGAAAGCGTGGAAACCCACTGCGGTCTTTGCTCGATCTCCTGCGGGATCACCGTACGAATCGTCGGTGATGGTTCATTCTTCATCCGTTCGGCGGGTTCCGGAACATATATCTGCCGCTACGGACGCTTTGGACCGATGTCGTTCACTTCGAACAAGAGGCTCTCCTCCGCGGTGGTGCGTGAGGGAGAGTGTCGCCGTGAGATTCGGATCAGCGAAGGAGTCGCTCTTGCCGCAGCCGCGCTCAGGGAAGCGGTTCGACGCGACGGGGCCGAAAAGACAGGCGTTTTCTTGTCGGGAGAGTTATCCAACGAGGAGTTGTACCTCGGTTCCATTATCGCTCGCGAGGGGCTCGGTACCAATAACATCGGTTCTCTTTCCATGCTGCTCCAGGGTACCCCTCCCGGAGCTTTCGACCGGGCTTTCGGATTCACGGCTTCGACCGTCGGCATGGAGATACTCGCGACGGCTGATCTGATCGTTTGCTCAAACACCGACCCGCTTCAGGACCACCTGCCCCTGGGCGTTCAGGTCACCGACGCGGTACGCCGCGGAGCGAATCTTATTGCGCTGAATTCGGTTCCCGGCTCCTTCAATGCCCTTTCGCAGGTGCTGGTTCTCGATCCGCTGCGTGGCTCATCCACTGTCTTCTGGTACGATCTGATCGGGAGAATGATCCACGGGGGAATCTTGACAAAGGAGGCGATCGCGAAGCTTCAGGACGGAGCGGCGTTCATCTCGGAAATCGAGCGTCACGTCAGGGTCGAAGCTTCCGGAGTGACCGGTGTTTCCGAAGCGAAACTGGTTCGAGCCGCACGGCTGCTTTCGGAAGCCCGGACCGTGGTGTTCATTCATGGAATCGACCGCGAAACCGACCGTGCTCCCCATGATTGCGAAATACTCGCGAATCTCATGATTCTGCTCCGGACACGCGGCACCCGTACAGAGCTGCTTCTTCCTCGCCTTGCGCCTAATGGTGCCGGGCTCGAAATTTCCGGCGCTGTACCGGAATTTCTCCCCGGAAGAACGGAGAGCCGGGGATTAGCGGGAAGCCGAAGCAGCGCGGAGCTGAGGGATGCGCTTCGCGCCGGAAACCTGAAATCGGCACTCATCATCGGTGAGGATCCTTTCCTGGACGACGCGACACGGAATTTTTTCCGCAACATCACCAAGTTGGTCGCGATAGACTGGAAGATCACTGAAACCGTTCATTTCGCCGATGTGGCTCTTCCAGGGACCTCTTATCTGGAATCTAACGGTACGCGGTGCGATTTTCTCGGAAATCCGGTACGGTTTTCTCCCACAATCGCTCCTCCCTCGGGGATGCCCGGATGGAGAGTTATGCACGATCTGGCGATCGAACTCGGCGCGTCTGTTCCTGCGCATGATTTCGAAGGCATATCCCATCACCTGGAGAATGTCGTGGTCGCGGGAACCGGCCGGTTCTCTCCGTTGTACTGGAACCATGGCGAAGACCGCCGCTCGGAGGTGCAGGGCAAACTCGCGGCGGTGCGGCCAGAATCCGAACCCGCCATCTTCTCACCATTTCTGACCCATTCAGGCCGGTACAGAAAAATGCTCAGGGATATCAATGTGTAACCCGCACCACGCACCGGGAGCAGCGCGAATTACAGGAACCCGCACGCCCGCTTCTCCAATGGAGCGACCGACGATTTTGGATTACCTTACGGATCGAAGATTCCCACAGCGTGGTTCGGGAGGCTTCAATCCCGTGCGCGCGGGTGGGGTTCCGCGATGATCGAGATCTGTGACCTGTACCGTCTGATCGAAGCGAGCTACGACTTCCTGCTTGTTATTGACAGTAAGGAAACCATCCTTCACGCCAGTCCGCTTCTGCAATCGGTTTCCGGCCATCAGACGCCGCCGCTCGAAGATTGTAAACTCGAACGGACCCTCACACCCGACTCGGTCGCATCCCTTCGCAGGGGAATGATCAATTGCCGCCAGGGTTTTCGTTCGATCGCCATATATTCGCATCCGATGCATCCCCTGCTCTCGCTTCCGCTCCGGACCGGATACGCTGATCTGACCGGCGGGGAGGTATACCTTTTCTACGGATCTCAGATCGACGGGCTCGGCAATGTTACTGATGCGGAACGGAACGAAAGAACCAGGGAGCTTTCCTGTCTGTACTCGGTCGCGGAATGGATGGAAACCGCCCCCTCAATTCCGGAGTTCTTCGGTCGCCTTCCGGACATTCTCTCCCGGGGCATGCGGTTTCCCGACCAGGCGGTCGTGGCTTCGTCATATCAGGGCAGGAGCTACGGGTCGATCACCGGAGGACCCTCCATATCCGCTTCCCTGATGGTAAACAGGGAAAAAAGAGGGGAGATCCGGGTGGGGTACACCCGGGAGGACGTAACGATCATTCCTGAGGAGTGCAGGTTACTAAACGAGATTTCCAGGATTCTGGGCGTATTCCTGGAACGAAGGGAGCTCGCAGATCTTCTGGCGCGCAAAAAGAACGAGGAAACACAGTCCACGAAACATCTCCGAGAACTCGAAAGGAGCATCGAAGTCCGGACAAGGGAGCTGGAGGAACAGCATGCAAGGCTCAAAGTGGTGGATTCCTCACTCGAACGCGTAAGCAAAGGACTCCAGGAATCCACAACCCGCCTCGAAACTGTGTTCCACGCCATACCTGACGATGTCGCCCTCATCGATACGGAACGCAACCTCATCATGACCAACAAGAAAGGGGCCCAAGCGAAACGGAAGTGCCATCAGGTTTTTTTCGACCATGACCTCCCATGCCAGGATTGCCGGCTCAGCCGTATTGTCAAGGAGAAGACTCCGGTGACGGTAACGATCAGGCACGATTCGAATTATTTCGAGGTGAGTGCGTTCCCCTGCTATGATGAACGGCACGAAGTCAACGGCATCATCGAATATTACCGGGATGTCACATTGGAAAAAACGTACGAGTATCAGATACAGCAGGCGGACAAGCTCGCCTCTCTGGGGCAGCTGGTGAGCGGGATCGGACACGAGATAAACAATCCCAATCAGTTCATCGGAGGGAATATCAGGATCATACGGCAGGCGTTCGATGACATACTGCCCATCCTCGACGAGTATTATTCCCGGCATCCCGATCTCGAAGTGGCGCGGCTCAAGTACGATTTTTTCAGAAAACACATCCTCACCCTCATCGACGATGTAAGTAACGGCTCCACACGAATCAAGAACATCGTCGACGATTTGCGCGGCTACGCGCAGCGCGACGAGGGCCTTCTCGTCGATGAGATTGACATCAACGAGAAGATCCGTTCGGCTTTCAGGCTCGTGCAGAACGAGGTGCACCGGTATGCGGAAATCAAGCTGGATCTCTGCAGCGCGCCCCCGCTTTTCGCCGGGAACGCCCGCAAGATCGAACAGGTTCTCGTGAATCTCATCGTCAATGCCTCCCAGGCGATGCCTTCAGACTTCCGGGGCGAGATTACGGTCTCGACCCGCTTCAACGAATGGTTCGTGACCGTCGGGGTGCACGACAACGGGACCGGAATGAGCGAAAAGACCTTGAAACAGATCTTCGATCCTTTCTTTACCACAAAACGGGCCAAGGGCGGGACCGGCCTCGGTCTCTTTATCGTTCACCGTATCGTCCAGGAACACCATGGAACCGTTTCCGTGACCAGTTCGCCATCCAAAGGGTCGACATTCACTCTTCGTTTCCCTGTGGGCGGATGCGAGGAAGGGCGCCGCGAAGGCTTACGATGAAGGATAACCGCATGCCCGGAAAAGAGCCTGTACCATACAACAATGACTCCAAAAAGATCCTGGTCGTCGACGACGATATCGCCGTGACCAACTATATAATGATGCTTCTGATGCAGACGGGGCGTTTCGAACCCATGATCGTAAACGATTCCCGTGAACTTCCGGTGTTGTTCGAAACGAGCCGGTTCGACGCGATGCTTCTTGACATTGATATGCCCGGGCTCGACGGAATCGTCGTTTTGAAAATGGTACGGGAGAGGAGGCTCGGCCTGCCGGTCATCGTACTGACCGGGGTGAGCGACGCGGAACTCGCGGTGAGGGCCATGAAGTGCGGCGCCTCCGATTACCTCATTAAACCTGTGGAGGACGAAAGCCTGATAGAGACTTTAGACCACTCCCTTCGGGCATGTCGCGGAGGAGATGATTTCGTGCCGCGGACGCTTACGGAAATGGCGGCCGAACATGCGGTGCGCTCGCTCGCTTATTTCGGCGGCGACAGGGAAAAAACCGCCGGGGCGCTAGGTATAGTATCTTCCGAACTCG
>CAZGVZ010000020.1:14774-18487 GCA_964529145.1 uncultured Fibrobacteraceae bacterium
TGAATCTTTCCGGCGATACCGTCCCTCGGGAATGTGATTATCCATGAAATGCCTCCATCCGCCTTCGGCACCTTCCCCAACGCATCCAGACATCAGACGATTATACTTACAACGGATCGTCGATACTCCACGGACACCTGTGATGGCATATCATTTGAATCTTTTCAGCCTGTGTGCAAGGCGCAGGTTTCCATTTCTGGTCTCGCAAAAAATGGCCGAATCCGACACGGAAACTTTTTCAAAAACTGTCCGGGATGGAACCCATGGGGCGGCAAAACCGGGTCAGATTGACGAATCACTCGATAATCTTCATGCTCACGGGAATATTATACGTGTTCATGGAGGTCTTCGCTACATCTGTGCTCGGTTCGTCCATGACGGAGAAATACCGGTTCGGACCTCTCGATAAAACCGTCTACGAAAAGATGGCGTTCAAGCCTCTTCCTGAAAGGGTCGTGGAAAATGCCGTGTACCTGCCGCCCATCCGCAGATTGAGTCTTATCGGATCTTCGAGCCTGTGGATGTTTCTTGTGGGTGGCATCTGCGGTTTATGTCTTTATCTGCTGTACTGCGCATACAGGGACAGGCGAGGTGCGGTGTTTCTATGTTTTACGGGGTCGGTTATCATCACGGCGTTTGAATTCGTCGCAGGCCTGCTGCTCAACGGGATCCTCAAATTGTATATATGGGATTATACCTGTCAAACCCTGAATTTTCTGGGTCAGATCTGCCTTTTTCATTGCGCGCTCTATTTTTTCGCGATCTGCCCTTTCGCTTTCTGGTTTTTCCATTTTCTTGAATCGCAATATCCGGAAAACCGCAGGAATCTTCCTTCGCTTTTCCTGTACTATCCCTCGCCCTTCAGGAGTGCGTCGAAACGCGGCGCCTCACTTCATCCGATGGAAAATCTTTCCCGTCATATCACCACACCGGCAAAAGGCGGTCCGCTGAAAAAAACGCGTTCCTCCGCGGTGATATGGATTCATGATACTTCTCATCTCAGTTGAACGTCATACTTTGTTTTATGAGACCGAGGAAATCCGTATTATCGTTGCGGGGGCCCCATAGGAGGGGCCGATAGCGGGTCATTGTGTCAATGGAACCCTTTTCATGATACACAATGTTGAGAGAAGCAGTATTCCAAAGAGAAGCAGCGGTACGGCAGGAGGTTCAGGAACGCGCGTGACATTTCCTTCACCGTAGGAGAAACTGCTCGCATACACGTAGAATCCTCCGGTAACCGAACCGCCCGGGGGATATGGCTGGGTGTTTTCCGTGAGATCGATCGTACCGGTCTCTCTGAAAAACGAACTTACTTCTCCGGTATACTCATCGAGTATCAGCTCGAACGATTCTGTTCCCAGGGAATTGGCGGTGATATATCCATTCATGTCCATTTCCCAGGTACCGATTTCGACCTCGAGTGTATTCCGGGAGATTTCGTCGATAACATCTCTCCAGACATACTGTTCGACCGAATAATCGATGGAGAGATCCTGTATTTCGAAGCCATCCGGAACGACCTGGTATTCACCGGAGATATACGTTTCAGACCAGGCTTCGGCATAGAAGGTCTGGTTGAAAATCTGTGTACTGGTAAATAATTTATCGTCCGCCCTGTACGGATTCACCCTGCTTGAAATTCTGTCGAGGTCACCGATGTACACCCCTACCGACAATCGGTCTCCGGAGAAACCCGGTTCCGTATACTCGTCGAATGCCGAAGATAAATCTATATCGCCATACACATATGCGCTGGTGAAACCATCCTTGAAATTGGGAGCCTGTTCGATATCCTGCAGAGAGACGGGATTACCGTTGATCCTGAGGGAGCTCCAATCAAGAATGATTGTGCCGTACGACATTACCGCACTGAACGAGGATGAAACGGACAGCGCCGACATCATGAAAAAGAGATGGTAGTTGCGGAAAAATCTGACCATTACGGTCCTCCTTTGTGTGATTTGGTGTTATGTGGGGCGTCATTTCTTCCGAAATGACTTTCAAAAGAAATCACGTGTCTAGTAAGGTACAGACGCCTTGCAGCCGCGGCTCAAGGGTAGATTACCCGCAAAAATAGAGAGAGACCTCTGCATCGCATGCCGCTGCCTGTTCTCTCGCAAAGCTCTTGGATTTTTTTGGCTGGAACCTTTTCAGGTCTGCAACATGCAGGTACGACATGTAGTGAATTAATGACATATTCGCAATCGGCATGCCACACAGGCTGTCCGCATTTTCAGCAAGACAGGAATCATCCTGCCTTGCCGAATGTAAAAAAACACTACACTGTGTCAATAATTTTTACATTTTTCCGTATGTAATTCGGGGAATCGTAACTCCTTCCCGGCAGTATCGACATTCGGACGTGAGGGGAATCCATAAAAAGCGCTCTGTGCAAAGCGGTACGGATGATGATGCTTTCAGGACGAGGTATAGCGCACGATTCGATTATGGGAACCGGGCGGAACGATGATTCCGGTGCGCAAATCCTGTCCTTGAAGGACCGGTATAGACACCGTATTCGCGCATTCCGTCCCTTGCCGGTACATGGCTGCGGATGAGACAAAAAACAGATGAGTTTCGCTGCGTAGAGTACGTTTTCAATCGCACTTCGCGTTTGCTTCCTTATCGCGACAAAAGTATATTGTTGGTCTTCATTACCTGCCTCCGTAATAATCATTGTGGAATCCCTTACGGTTTCACAAGGGGACAAACGGCCGGAGACCGTGGGGCAGGACAGCAATTTCTGGCGCAGGCGTCCGTCTGCTTTTTGGCGGGCTATGCCCGCTCAAGCCAGATCACGGCTTTTGTCGTGGTAGTTGATTCGATGAGGAAAAATGTTTAAACGTTTGACGGAAATATGACCACAGAGATCTTCACCGAGTTATTTGGAAACAACTGAATACCTGTCTTTAAATAATCCGTTCAGGGGAAAGCCGATGGAACAGAAAATCCAGGAACTAACTTCAAAGATTTATCATGAAGGTGTCGAGAAGGGTGAAGCCCAGGCGAAAAAACTGATCTCGGAAGCTCAGGAAAAAGCGGCGGCTCTCATTGAGGAAGCGAAAACCGAAGCTGAGAAGATCGTCGCCGATGCCCGCCAGAAAGCGGCCGAGCTGAAACGGAACACCGAGGCCGAAATCAGGCTTGGAGGAACGCAGGCACTTTCATCGGTGAAACAGCAGATCCTCGATCTGGTAAGTGCGAAGGTGATCGACGGCGGCGCGACGGCGGCGCTCTCGGACCCGGCTACCATGAAGGAATTCCTCTCCATTATCGTGCAGAACTGGAAGAGCGGTGCCGAAACTCCGAAACTCGAAGTGCTTCTCCCTGCCCAGAAGCAGGAGGAACTCAGAAAAACCTTCGAGAAAGGAGCATCCGATCTCTTGAAAAAGGGGGTGACGCTCTCCTTCTCGAAATCGATCAAGTCGGGATTCCGTATCGGACCTCGGGACGGTTCCTTCAAGATCAGCCTCACCGATGAGGATTTTGCGGAATTTTTCAAGGAATACCTCCGTCCGAGAACCCGTGCATGGCTCTTCGGAGAGTAGAGCTCCATGGCACGAAACTACTATTATTTTATCGCGGGGCTGCCCGATCTTCTCCTCGATGAAGGAAAACAGACGGCATTCCCGGTTGAATTCGCCGGGGAGGCTCGGGAGCAGCTCAGTGAAGGGGACTTCGCGAATTTCAACCTGCTCAGACTGCCGTAT
>CAZGVZ010000021.1:0-18317 GCA_964529145.1 uncultured Fibrobacteraceae bacterium
CCGTGGCCAGTTAATCGCTATACCGGACGTGACCTGACTGTTGGCATCGACCTGAAAACCGGATATGACGGTCATTTTCGATGCATGGTCATCGGTGATATTTATGACCGATCCTTCCAAATTTCCTTTTGCAATCAGTATAGCTCTACTTCCGGTCCCCCACGATTTTCCATCGTATTTAACCCCACCCTGGACCTGCAGCAGACAAAAACCCTCCGCAGCTTCCCATTGTTCGGAATTGTTGAAAAAAACCGTGTCTCCTGCCGACAGGGAATCATTGCCGGACCATCCACTCATACCCGGACAATGCTTCCATGGTGAAGCGGGGCTGCTGCCCGCATTGGTGTCATTACCGTTGACAAAACTGACATAATATGAACCGCCATATACGAAACCAAGGGAAAAAAATACGATGTACATCGAATGAATAAAATGTAATAAACGCCTCTTGGAAATCATCACTCAGCCCACTTTCTCATTCATTTGAAATAAACCAAACGGCAGTTGGAAAAATTGACCTGTCATGGCAATAATGATTTGCCGGTCCGGATCACAATCCTTTAAAAAACATGAATTCCGGTGCAATTCATCTCAGATTCGCATAATCAGAGATTTCCTTTCCAATATAAAAACCAACCCACGCCTGTTACTGCTCTGGTGTCAATACATGAGTGAAATGTCGAATAGGTTTCGTCTGTCGATTGATATCGGACTTTGAAGAAAAAGATTGAATCCTTTCTAGATATCTGGTTTCTGAGAATCGTCGTTTTCGGTCTATGATGCGGAGGAATGGAATCTTTGATCAAGATCCAGGAGGTGTCATTCCCGGGTCTGTAGAACAGTTCATATTTCTTGATTCGGCATGATGTGTCTTTGGGAGGATTCCAAAAAATCACTATGGAATCCTTTTCCCGCACTTCCATGAAGAGGTGATCCTTGGGCAAATCGGTTCCATCCATAGGTGTTATATCGTAATCCGGCCCGCACATCCCAATGGAAAGACACAAAAACCCGAAGAGTATATCGCCGCCTATCCTCATTTCATACCCTCTTCAGTTACACAATTCCATTGTAGCCCTTTTAAAAACACACGGTCGCTTCGGCCTTTCGCCACGTTTTCCAAAGCAGGACGATTCATTCAAGAGAAACGATTTTTGAACAAACCCGCTTATCCCTTCGCCGGACCACAAAGACGCGATTTGGCGTGAGTTTGCGCGGAGAGTTGCCGATGAATCTTCCCTGGATAGAGAATATCGCGCCGGTGAATGGGGAACCGGCTGCATCCTGGCCGGAAAGAGAGCGTTTCAAGGCGCCACGACGTGTGTCGTGCGATTTGCCGCATGATGTAACCGAGACTGCGGGAATCGTCTCGAAGGAGCCGATGTCCGGAGCTGAACCCTCGTAAGCCAGGCACACACCCTGACCCTTTTTCCAGCTGACTGGTCGATCTACCGTTATGCGGTTTTCCTCATAGTCGATCGAGACGATGCGGGCCCGTTGCGGAGTGTCAAACAGCTGGATTTCATCTCCATTCAGGCTCTGAATACCCCAGCCGTCGAAGAAGTAGGAAGCATCGTCAACGTTGAACGTTTTACCAGACCCGTCATTGCTGGTTATCCCCGTTAGGGCAGCACCGGAATCGATGCAGGGGCTCCCGGGCTTGAGACGAAGGTCTGGCATGGTACTGTCCATGGGATTGCCGGCTCCCGTATCGGCGTGAACGAAAAGTGGGTCCCCCCGCTTGTCGCCGTCCCAGTTGTTTTCGAAAACCTGTTCCGTTAAAATGCCTTTTCTGTCGGAAGTGTTGATGTTGTATTCACCAAACGGTATGCGATGCCTGAAAAGTAGATTGTTCTTGAATACATTATCCTTGATGACAAGGGAGCCGCTGTAAATTCCGAATCCGAAGCCGGAACTCATATGATCATTTGGGTTGTATGGGTTGTGACCATTGTTGAAGAACGTGTTGCAGTATACCTTGTTGCCGATGATGTCCTGCAGGTAACTGCTGGTTACGCTCATGCTCAAACCGGCTGAAATGTTGTTGAAGAATGCGTTGAAACGGACAATATTGCGGCTGGAACCCAGAGACATGCCAGAGGCGCCGTTGTTATCGGAAGGATCCGCCGAATAGCCTATCCTGTTGTTCTCGATAAGATTGTCGCCCCCGTTTTCTTTGTAACCCGAAAAGGAGAGATTTCGATCTCCATAGAGAACGGCTCCGCGATCCGATGCTTCGGTACCCTTTGACCACGGTTCATTGTGGAAATAGTTTTTTCGGATGACATTGAATTTTCCATAAATACCCATTACGTGATGACCGGCATGAAAAAAAAGGCTGTTTTCGATAAGGTTGTACCGGGTTGAATCGGTACGGCTGCTCTCGGTACCGATATTCAAAATGCAGCCGTTGTCGTCTTCATCAAAGCAGCCGTAAACGGAAAATCTGCAGCGATCGATATGGTTATATTGCGAATTACCCGAGATGACCGAGCCCGCCCACGTGGCGACTTGACCGTCGACAAGCCTTGCGCTGTCGAAGGTGCATTGGGTTATGGTATTGTAATTCGACCTGTCACGCAGGTACACGAACCGGTCGAGGTTTCGAAAGGTGATCCCCTTGACAATGACGTGTGATTTTCCGCTGAAATTGATGGCATAAGCCGCGTTTCTGACGATTACCGATTCGGAACCGGTGTTTGAATAAACAACAGGATGAGAGGCCGAGCCGGAGTTCGAGGGTGAGATATAATCGCTGTACGTTCCACCTTTGATGAATACCGTATCGCCCGCCTTCAGTGTCTTATTTGCCTTTGCGATGGTTTTCCAGGGAGTATCCACTGCGCCGCTGTTCGTATCGGAGGCGTTTTCAGCTCGAGTCGCGATATAATAATTATTTCCGAAAATGAAGGATGACATCAATAATACCATCAGGAAAGATGTGGGCACAGATCGAAAATCCAGCGGCATGAAATGATTCCTTAGAAAATATAAGATCATGCGATTACAATAATGACATGAAAGTTTCTGACTTAATCGACTAAATCCCACTATGACATGTATCGAGGGCCTTTGGCAAACCGAAGTACCGATAAAGCCGGTAATCGCAGGCAGACTTCATCCGGAAGAAGTGACAGGAGAAATCTCGCTGCCTTTGAATTATAGCTCATTACCGATCGAACCAAAGGCAGTACCATTCAACGACAAAACAATGAAGAATCAAACGCACGGCCGTTTCATCAAACAAAAATAATTAAGGGCTATTGCCTGTTGTCAAGCAAATTCCCGTTAATCGGGTTCCATGTATAAGCATATATTCAGCCGTTGAAAAAAACAAGGAGCGGGTTGTTCGAACAGGCGTTGCGAAAAAGGAATCGCTGTCCGAAGCGAACAGGCTTTCGATATGGTGGCCTGGCCAGGGGAAGTACGGGCGAAGGATGAATGTGGTCGGAAATAATTTTACAAATACTAACATAACTCAATTCAGGAAAGGATGTTTTAGGCAGGCCGGAAGATGAGCGGTGAAGTGTCTCCACGAGTAAACGGATTCGATGCGGCTGTTGAAAAATGTCTCGAATCAGTTTGAAAATAGATGCAAATACCAGTGCAAAGCCGGTTCGTTTGCGTCAGAGCCTTCGTAAGCCTTGCGTGGGATAGAGATATGGGCCGCGGGGGGCCGGTACGGACCGTGCCCCCGGAATGGGATCAAAACATATCAGGCAAAGTTCACCATTCCTTCACCACTGATTGCAGGTACTCCCTGAATTCATGGGAGAATTCCTTACGCCTGATGCCATACTGGACTATCGCCTTGAGGTAATCCATTTTGTTCCCTATGTCGTACCGGACGCCCCGGATCAGGCTTGCGTGGATAGATTCGCGCTGAAGAAGGATCGTCATGGCGTCGGTGAGCTGGATTTCGTTGTGCTTACCCGGCTTGGTCGCCTCGAGTGCGTCGAAAATGCCGGGCGTGAGGATGTAGCGGGCCGCGAAGGCGAGATTGGAGGGACTTTTTTCGGGATCCGGCTTTTCGATCATCTCACGCACGCGCCAGAGTCCGTCCGAAATTTTTTCTCCATCGACGATCCCGTAACGCGAAACCTTCTCTCTGGGGACCTCCTGGACCGCCACGACCGACTGTTTATATTGCCCGTAGATATCGATAAGCTGTTGAGTGGCAGGTATCACCGTATCGATAATCGAGTCGCCCAGCAGCACCGCGAAAGGTTCATTGCCTACATGGCACCTGGCATAGCGTATTGCGTCACCGAGACCGTTGGTTTCTTTTTGGCGGATAAAATGAATATTCGCCATGTCTCCGATGTGTCGTATCTCGTGATAAAGGGTCTGGTCCTTCTTTCCTTTGAGCAGCGCCTCGAGTTCCCAGTTCCGGTCGAAGTGATCCTCGATCGCCCGTTTGCCCTTGCCGGAGATGATGAGGATATCCTCTATGCCGGAATCGACCGCTTCCTGAACCACGTACTGTATGGTCGGCATGTCGATTATAGGCAGCATCTCCTTTGGCTGCGCTTTGGTGGCGGGCAGAAAGCGGGTTCCAAGCCCTGCCGCGGGTATCACTGCTTTCTTGATCATATTCCCCGTTCCTGAAAAATTGTTATCTGATATCAATAATACCGGACTAACCGCTCCTGAAGTTGAAAAAATCCCTTTTCGCGTCCCGCGGAACGCGATCAGAAAATGAATGGTTTGATCACTCGCGCCCCGATTTTTTTCATTTCGATCATGAGCCTGGTCAGGGATTCGTTATCTGGGTAGAAACCGATCACAGAACCGCCGGAGCCCGCGAACTTGGCGGATGCGCCGCACGCCCTGGCCGTTTCGACGAGCTGAAGATTCCTGTCTGAAATTATCATGATGGTTCTACGCAGATCGAAATTGCGGTTGATGAGCGTGTTGAGCCCTTCGATATCTCCGCAGGCCAGGAGATTTCTGCCTTCTTCGGCAAGGGAGGCGATCTCGCGCAGGGTATCGATCACCAGGCGATCGCCACGGTTGAACCGGTCGCGAAGATCACTGAGCACCGTTCCGGAAATTTTTCCGAGTTCCAGGTTGTAGGCTATATAAAGATTTTCCAGGGCGGCGGTAGACAGCCGTTCGTATCTACCGTGTCCGTTCCTGTCCATGAGCTCCCGGTCGAAGTCCATGTACATGCACCCCTCATACGCCTGTACGACCCGGTCCTGCAGCCCGGCGGTGATGCCAAGCTCCTCCGATTCGGCTTTGAGCGTGACCGAAGGGAACACCTCGGGCAGAATTTCCACGTCGTAGAATTTCGTCAGGGCGCGCATGGCCGCGGTCACGATAGCGCTGGATCCCGCGAGCCCCACCTGCCGGGGGATGTTCGAGTCGTACCTGATGGTAAAATTCTTGTTTTCGAGGCGTATCCCGTTTCGTATGCAGTGCTCGGCGAAAGTTTTGATGGACGCCTTGATCAACCGGTCGCCGCCATAATATCCGTGAATTTTGACACGTTCGATAAGAGAGTGGATGTTCGCATACTCGTTCATGTCCTGCCGCTGCGGCTCGATCCGGAGTTCCGGGCTTTGGTACAGCGTCACATGTGCGCCGAAATTCTTGACCGTGATCGAGATCGTCTTGCCGAAGTAACCGTCGGAAGGGTTGCCGATGAGACCCGCACGCGCATATGCCCTGGTTTCGATGATCATGATTTTTTGCTGACTTTCAGGTCCGCATTCAGTGGATTTCCCTGTGGCAGTGCTGTCACACCGGATATGAGAATTCCCAAAGCGTTTCAGGTGTTATATCGATATTTCCAGGCCAGACAACAGTACCGAAAGCTATGCCCGCCTTTATAGATAAAGGGTAGTGTCTCAATTTTTTGAAAAGGTTTTTTGGAAAGGTGTGGTGTAGTAACTGTTGGCATATTCATCACATATGCAAAAAAATATTATATGCGATCGGTGCCAAACGGTATAATTCTTGATCGGATGATCCCTTTATGCCTTGTTCTTCGCTGCCGGTGTGTCATCACATTCTTTAAGCGTAAGGTGTCCAGCGCATTGCGCTGTTTTTCCTATACCGCTTGGCATATTATCGTAAATTAATCATCAGACTGGTAAAATACATTCAGGAAAAAGATGCATCGGAAATTTACCCGGACATTTTGAAATATTGGTCAGTTGAAACGAAGAGATCTGGTTCATAGATATCATGAATCCAGGGCACACGGATGAGGGAAGATTCCTGGACCGGGCCCGGGATCCCGGTCTTATTCCCGTGTCCTCACGGGTGCATCGTCGATCGAAATCTCCGCGGTTCTGATACCGGTTCCGTCGGAATCCCCGTCGCGGTAGTAATGCTTGTAGAAATAATAGCCGCCGGTAGCGGCGCCACCGATCAATGCGGCTGCCGAGATGTAGGTGACCGGATTGGAGAAGAAATTTTTATGAGATTTTTTTCCTGCGGCGGTTGAAACCGGGCCGGACATCAGTACTTTAGTGAGCGCGGGAATTTCTGTCGCTATCACTTCGCTCATCGGTGCCCGTGAAGACAGATCGACCGAGTTAACCGCTTTCCGTGTCGCGACATCGACCAGGTTGAGGGAGACCTCAGTTCTCCTCCCTTCCTTGCGGATCATACCTCCTATCACCGAATTCGCCCCTATAAGGCTTCCGATCACAGTGAGGCATTGCGGGTCAGAGCAGCCGGTCGCGGATTGTTCGATGCTGAGCTGTGAGAGAAGATCAGGGAGGTGAGACCGGTCGAACTGGAAATAGGCGGAGTCTTCCCTGAGCGCCTCGCTTATTCTGTCGGAAGCCTTGCGGATATCCTCCTGTGGAATGGTTCCGTCGCCCTGAAGATCGAGAACCGCGAGAAGATTCTGACCCTGGGATAAGGTAAAGAACGACAACAGCAATACTGTGGCATTAAGCGTATAAGTAAACTCGCCAATTCCATACCGTGATTTCAGCTTCATAGATTCTACCGGCCCTTGGAACGATCTTTTTTAGCCTGACTCACGTGCCCCCATCGCGGAAAGGACGCCTGTCCGCCCGGCGGAAATGAGCTTCTTCTTCAATTATAATAACCCGCACCGCCATATTCAAATAATAGTGTGCGCCTGCCGCGGTCGCGCTTACTCTCCTGCGTAGAAAATGATGGAATTCTTTTGGTATAAGGAAAATGCCGAGGGCCTGCAGTGCCCTGCTCGTGAATCGAAAATCCTGGGTTTGATTCTTTGCCGGAATTATTTTACCCTAAGCGTCTTCCTCCCCTTTGCCAATCTGCGGGCCCGGTGATCGTCGATAGATGCACGATTTCAAGGCTCTCCGGCCCGGAAGACGGGGGCAAACAGTATTCCCGCAGTCCGGAAACAGATGTAACCTCTCCTTGAACTGCACCATTCCGGATACTTTCGATTCAGAGAAACGGCCGGCCGGTTCCCGTGAATGATCATCAGGGATTTATGGCATGACAAAAAAGAGATTCAGTTTTACCTTCATTGTCTCAGTCAGCGATGAAGAGATCTTTATCCGGAATTTCGCCTCATCCCCGGTCCTGAGGACCGGTCTCCACGAGGTGGATGTCACCCCTATCCGGGGTCGCGCTTCCGCTTCTCTCGCCTTTAACGAGGGTTTCGAAAGCGCGAAAAACGAGTTCCTGGTTTTCTGTCATCAGGACATGATCTTTCCCTCATACTGGCTTGATGACGTCTCCGAGTCCATTGAAGAACTGAATTCAGTCGATCATGACTGGGGTATCCTCGGATGCATTGGACGGACGAATCGTGGTGTGCTCCGAGGCAATCTGCTCTGCAATGCGACCGGCCGTATGCGTGATAGACTTCATCCTCCCGCGGAAGTCCAGACACTCGATGAAGTCGTGTTGATCATGAGAAAAAACGATTCGCTCCGGTTCGATCCGCTCATGCCGCATTTTCATTTTTTCGGGACCGATATCGTGATGACCGCAGCCGCGGAGGGAAGGAAAAGTTACGCGATAGACGCGCTTTGTTTCCATAATACGAGAAAAATCCATTGTTATCCGGGGGAGTTCTTCACCTGTTACCGATATGTGCTGAAAAAATGGAAAAGGCATCTTCCGATCTATACGACCTGCGTAGTTGTCGATACCGTCCAACTCTTGATACTCCACAGAAGAAATATCATGAATCTTTTCAGAGTTCGCTGCCTGCATTTGAGGGGGGCGGAAAGAATAGTCGACTCAAACAGAATCGCGGGTATAGTGAAAAGACTCGAGAATGAAAGAGACGTTTGCGCAGAGCATGCTTCGCAGCGGCCCGGGTCGATCGACCGGGAGTATTCTTCCGAAGAATGCGAAGGATTGACTATGAAGATCTGGCCGCTCAAAAAAACGAGTGGACATGATATCCATGAAAATTCGTACCACAACAGGAAGAACAGTCATAATGAATGCAACGGCATTGAAAAAACGGGCCACACGCGCGCTATTCTGGAGTTTTTTCGATCGGTGCGGAGATGAACTGCTACGGTTCCTGATCAGCCTTATCCTTGCGAGGCTCCTGCTTCCGGGAGAATTCGGTCTGATCGCGATGATCACTGTCGTGTTCGAGATCGCGCAGCAGGTCGTTAACGGAGGCTTCGGTCTCGCTCTGATCAACAGAAGAAATCACACGCGTGAGGATGAATGCGCGGTATTCTGGTTCAACCTGCTGACCGCTTCCCTTCTATGCGTGGCGATTGCGGCAGCGGCCCCCCAAATAGCCCTGTTTTTCAGGGAGCGGAAACTGACCATGATCGTGCGCATCCAGTCGATCGGTCTGGTAATCTCGTCTCTAGGAACGATTCAGACCGTGCTGCTCATGAAGACCATGGACTTCAAACGGCAGACGGTGATCAGCATGATTACCACGGCAATTTCGGGAAGCATCGGGATCTGCATGGCATTCCGGGGGTACGGCGTGTGGAGTCTGGTGATACAGCTTATGGCCAGGTCGACGATCGCAGTATTTCTCCTATGGATCCTTTGTTCCTGGAGACCATCGTTCATGTTGAGTTTCGGTTCACTCGCCTCGATGTTCGGTTATGGGTCGAAAATGTTCCTGAGCGACATGGTGAACGTCACGTTCGGAAATCTTTATACCATCATTATCGGACGGATGCACAGCGCGAGCGACCTTGCGTTTTTCTGGCGTGGGAAACAGCTTCAGCAGCTTCCCAACGAAAGCGTCTGGGCCGCTTTGGGAAGGGTAGCGTTTCCCTCTTTCTCCCTGCTTAGAGGCGATATGTCGAAGTTTACGGCATCGTTTGACGCGATGCTCGAGCTGACGGCATTTCTGATGATTCCCGCGATGCTCATCATGGCCGCCTGTTCGGAAAATCTGGTATTGTTCCTTTACACGGAGAAATGGACCGGTTGTGCGGTATATCTGAAAATATTCTGTTTCTCGGGAGCGTTCATCATTATGGACCGGCTGGCCTGCAACGCCGTTTCCGGGTCGGGAAAATCGGGTCATTTTCTTGGCATCACGATTCTTCAAAAAACACTGCTGCTGGCCTCGATCGCGGTGAGTTTTCGGTTCGGAATATTCCGGATGACGGTTGCGTATTCGGTCGCGACGCTTCTTTGCTTCATCATCGATTATGTAATTTATTGTGCACTTTTCAGTCAATCGGCGGTCAAGGGTCTGCTTAGGTTGACCCCTTATGCCGTATTTGGAGTCGCATCGTATTTCACCTGCATGATAGCAGGCGTGCTGCGCCTCCCGCTTCCGGTCCTTTTGGCGCTGCAAACGACAAGTGGAGCGTTCGTGTACCTCGTATTCAATTTCCTGGCGAATACAAGAGGGATTTCCGAAACTTCCGATCTCCTGAGGCCGATGATCGGCAGGACAGGCACAATGGTGAAAGGGTTTCCGTATGGAGCCGATCAATTCCGTTTCCGTAGTCGTGACGACCTATAACCGGGACGGTATCGTTCAGCGGGCGATTGACAGCGCCCTTGTCCAGACCTTCCGCGGTGCGGAGGTAATCGTGGTCGACGACGGCTCTACCGACAACACCGCCGCGGTTTTACGCGGGTATGGAAACGGAATCCGGCCACTCCTACAGAGTAATGCCGGAGTCAGCGTTGCGAGAAACAGAGGGTTCGCGTTATCTCGAGGGAACGTTGTGGCTTTCCTCGATTCCGACGACGAATGGATGCCGGAGTTTCTTGAAGTTCAGGTCCGTGCCCTCGAGACACACCCCTATGCGATCGCTTCCAGCGCGAACTGTATTATAAGATCCGAACAGGGAAGTGAGGATCTGTTCAGAACACGAAAAATTGAATGCGCTCCAGGAGGATCGTTTTTCGGAGGAGTATCCGGTTCGCTACATCAACCGGTTACCTCGGGGATTCTCCTGCGACGGAACGCAGTGGAGCGCGCTGGCGGTTTTGACCTGAATGTAAGTGAGTATGAAGATTTCGATCTTTGGACCCGTATCTCACTGATCGGAGGCTGGGTATACTGCGGCACTCCGCTCTGGATTCATCATCGGGAGGTACTGGATGACGCAAATGTGTCATGGAAATATTGGCAGCGCCCGGTCGAAGCGTACACGAGCCTCCTCCGCAGTCATGAGCGGTTGCGTAAGGTGAAAGACGCGGGTGGCGATGAAAAGAGAAAGCTGAGAAAGACCATCGGTCATTATCGGTGCATGTCCGCCGCGTTGTCCATTGATGCGGGGCTTCCGTCAGGATTTTTAGGTATTATCCGATCCCTTGCCGACTGGCCTTCACCGAGGCGGTTCGCCAGGGCCGCTGCCCTGCTCGCGGGATGGCGGCCTTATGGAATTCGCGGGTTGTCGCGGCAACTGAAACAGGGTCGCCGGAGGGAAGCAGACCCCTGCGGGAATTGCGAATAGATTTGTTTCCAACAGGAAAAGTAGTATTTTCTCGATGGTTCCCTTTCCAAGTATCGCCTGATGACTCTATGGGAACCGACAGGCATACGAACGTGCCGTTAATATAAACGAAATCGTTCGCTTTATCTGCCGTTCTCAATCCGACAGCAGTCGCCATTTCGAAATTATCAAAACCGTTACGATCCTTCGACCCCGAAGCCGTTCAGGGGAGATACAGTATCGAAAACGGGCCTCTTGATATGGCGTGCGACCATACTATGGCGGATGATGCACGAAGTCGATCCGGCAGGATCGACGGGAACATGACCTTGAAGAGAAGGGGTGGAGCCGGAACCGGCATGCGCCGGACGTCCGTTCTTTTGTCGATTACGTCGTACGTACATTCACATCCTTGAAACGTACTGGGGACGCAATGGGGGGAAGGTGCGTCGCTGTCACGTACGAAGAAGTGTCGCATGTAAGATTTTGCTGATCGGAAAAAGTCCACAGTGATACGGATACTGTCATGAAAAGAATTTTTTCGGGTGATCTCCTGAGATTTTTTCATACGAAGATCATAGCCTCCTGCCGTCGATTCGGCTCTCCGACAACTGATGGTCATTTTTTCGAACGGATTATCGGGAAAGCGCGGCAGTGCCGAAAGGGAAGTTCCCATACGATACATCTGTAACGTCAATTGAACAGGATTTGTGTCCATGGAAACCGATGGACTGATACAAACATACGGCTATGGAGGAAATACCAATCTCCACCCTCTTGCAGCAGTGATTCTTCTTGTAGCGGCGGTGCTCATCCTGCGCTTGCAGGGAAAATTGTGCATGATCCCTTTTTTTGTCGTAATGCTCCTCATCCCTTACGGGCAGGTACTCGTGATCGGGGGAGCCAGTTTCATGCTGGCTAGAATTCTGCTGATTTTTCTTGGAGTAAAGGCATTTTGGATCGATACCGGTCAAACGATTCGAATAAACCGGTTCGACAAGATGGTGGTGACCTGGGTGGCGGCGAGCGTCATTACCTACACTTTGCTGTGGATGGCGCCGGGAGCGTTCGTTTTTCGCATGGGTTTCGCATTCGATGCACTGCTGATGTATTTCGTATCCAGAAAGTATATAAGAAATTTCGATGATCTGGACCTGATCATCAAAGTCCAGATCTTCGCCGCAGTTTTGATCGCGATACTGATGATTTCCGAACAGAAAACCGGCCACAATTTGCTGTCGATATTCGGAGGGGTACCTGGAATAACTGTGGCGAGGAATGCGAAACTGCGTTCTCAGGCCGCTTTCGCGCACCCCATTATCGCTGGGAGCTTCGGGGCCACGCTTTTCCCTCTGGTAATCTCGCATCTATGGAGTCGGTCTCCACGTAAAGTGGCGGTGATCACGGGATCGCTCGCGTGCATTGCCATTGTGATCGCCTCGGGTTCGAGTGGACCGATAATGACCCTTTTTATCGGCATCGTTACCCTGCTTATGTGGCCGCATCGTTTGAAAATCCGGAAGTTGAAGTGGGGCTTCGTTTTCATGCTGGTCGTACTTCAGATTTTCATGGAAGCCCCTGTCTGGGCTTTATTAGGGAGAATCGATCTGGTGGGAGGTTCCACGGGATACCACCGATACAAGATAATCGACAATTTTATCACGAGATTCGGTGAATGGTGGCTTTTCGGGGTCAGATCGACAAAGCATTGGGGCTGGATGATGGATGATACCTGTCAGGAGTATGTGATGAGGGGAGTGAGAGGGGGCCTCATTTCACTTGTGCTTTTCATAGTTTTATTTATAAGTGTGCTGAGCACCATGGGTAAAATCATCAGACACCATGGTAATGATCTCGGGCTTCAACACAGAATCTGGTCATTTATTGCCGCAGTCATTACGCATCTGGTAGCTTTTTTAGGTATCTCTTATTTTGATCAGTCGGCTTTTCTGATGTATTTCCTGTTGGCGGTCTCCTCGAGTTTTGAGGACCAATACCTCAAAAGACCATCTTCGCTCACCGCGAATTTCTCATGAGAACGGAATATCTCATGATCAAACCGAAGAGTGTGCTAAAAATTCGTGAAAGTACCGACAGTTCCGAGCATAATAATTGTCTTGACTTGTTACGATTAGTTTCCGCGTTCGCGATCATATGGTACCATCTCAAAGCGCCCTGCAGATCCATAGCTTATGGAGGGCTGATCTGTTTCGTGGAGATTTCGGGCTATCTGATGGCAGGAAAAGGTGGCGGAAGCGGCTATGCGGGAAAACGGTTTCACCGGCTTATCGTGCCATGGCTGTTCTGGTCGATTGTCTATGGAATAGTGAATGTTGTGAAGGGGAACAGGTTCTCGGGCCGTATCGAGAACCCGTTCGGCACCCTCTTTACCGGGACATCGATCCATCTATGGTATTTGCCGTTTCTTTATTTCGTCTCGATATCCTTTCTACCTTTAATCCCGTTTATGCGTAAACTTCGTGATTCTGTCGTTTTTCACCTTGTAATGGTCGCACTCACGGGTCTTTCACTGATCGGGGCTTTTGCAGTCAGGACCAGTCTATTGATGGGAGAGCCGTGGACGGAATGGGTACATGCCTTTCCCGCAATCCTCATGGGAATTGCGATGGGCCTTTCGGCGGAGTCGGGATTGGGACGAGGGGTCAAGGATTTCATTTCGTGGTGCCTGTTGCTGACGGTAGCGGCGGTTTCGATTTTCGCGATGATGAAAAAGCAGGAATTTCTAGGTGTTCCCTATCTGGTGGGAACCATTTTTACAACGTTCTGCCTGAAATCACAAATGAGGAGTATTCCCCTTATTCGGGCAATTTCAGAACTCTCGATGGGAATTTACCTGGTCCATCCATTGATTGTTTCCGTTTTCCACCGGTGGACTAGTTTCATTTCAGACCCGGCTCTGATCGCGATCACCGCTTTCACGACATCGATTTTCATTACCTTGTTTATCAAGGGTGTGTATATCCCCAAAATTTCTTTTGCTTTGAGAAAAATTATATAGCTATCGTCGAAAGGAGAATTCCGTTTTATGGAAATGGAGTATGTCCTGATCACGGCGGCCAGAAATGAAGAGGCATACATCGAGAACACACTCCGTGCCGTTTGTTCACAGACCAGGAAACCGAAACTATGGATTATAGTCGACGATAATTCCACCGATCGCACCGGTGAGCTTGTCGAGAAATACCTCGTAAAAAACGATTTCATGCGGATTTTACATCGAAAGGCTGGGAAGGAAAGGAATTTCGGATCCCAGGTGTATGCAATCAACGCAGGATATGAACTGGTAAAAGAGATGGAATTCGATCTGATCGGCAATTGCGATGCGGACATCTCTTTCGAACCCGGCTATTACAAGGCCCTCATGGAACGATTCCAGGCCAATCCAAGACTTGGTCTTGCCGGGGGATGGATCCAGGAGAAGAAAGGAAATCTCTTCAGCGACCGGTTGTCCAACTCGAAGAATTCCGTCCCCCATGCGGTCCAGTTGTTCCGACGTGAATGCTTTTCCCAAATCGGAGGGTATACGCCGCTTCCCTATGGCGGTCCCGACTGGTACGCGGAAATTCTTGCACGGATGAACGGCTGGGAAGTGACCCCTTTCCATGATCTGAAAGTCGCCCACCATAAACCTACCAGCTCCGTCGAGGGTATAACAGCCGCAGCATGGCGCGCTGGAAATCTTGCGTACTCTCTTGGCAGCCATCCACTTTTCGAGATGGCGAAATCGATATTGTATCTTGTAAGGTATCCCCATAAGCTCTATCCGGTCGTGAAATACGCAGGATTCATCGTCTGTTACCTTAAAGGGGAAAAAAGAGTCATTCCACCCGGCGCCGTCAGTTATCTCAGGAGGGAACAGATTTTCCGTCTTACCGGACTCAGACTGCGTGGATATCCTCAATCAACCTTATTTTAAAATCCCCGGCCTTTCTCTTCCAGGAGAGGCTGAAGAGTTTACACAAGAATTTACTTTGATGAGAACGGTTCATGGGCATGTTTCGACTCTTCCTCTTATTCGGGAGAGGATGGGGGAGGAATTCCTGATCGGGGATCCCCTCCGGAGCTTCGGGCCATCTCAATCTCGACAGGATAATGAATGAATCTGAAACGTGCGGCGCTGGGAGGGGTGAGCTGGATTGGATCAGCTCAGATAATCCGGCAGGGCCTGCAGTTTTTTATCTCTATGATTCTTGCCAGGTTGTTGAGTCCGCGTGAATTCGGTCATCTCGCGATGGTGACCGTGCTGACCAATTTCGCCGCTCTTTTCTCCGATTTTGGGTTGGGGGTGGCGCTCGTCCAAAAACTCGATGCGAACGAGGATCATTTTAACGCGGTGTTCTGGGTCAATATCGGCATAGGTGTGACGCTCACCTCTCTCTTTACCGGGCTCGCTCCCTTCCTCGCGCGCTTCTATCATGAGCCGGCACTGCTCGCTATCACCATCTCGGTTTCTTTTCTGTTTACCTTCTCGGCTTTCGGGCTGGTGCAGAAATCTCTTCTGCAGCGTACGATGAACTTCAAGGCTATCGCGATTTCAGAGCTTGTTTCAACTTTTTTCGCGGGCGCGGTCGCGGTTTCGCTGGCTTTTTCCGGATTGGGCGTCATGAGTCTGATTGGGCAATTATATGCCTTCAGTTTGTCTAATATCGTGATGCTCTGGATTTTTTCCCCATGGCGGCCGCGCTTTCTCTTCAAGATCGCCGCCGTCAGGGATCTTCTCCACTTCAGCCTCAATCTACTGGGTTTCAGCGCGATAAATTACTGGAGCAGGAATCTTGACGCCATGCTGATCGGCAGGTCTCTGGGTTCGGCTCTGCTGGGAGTGTATACACGCGCGTACCACCTGATGCTGCTCCCTGTCACTCAAATCGTCGGAGTGGTATCGCAGGTAATGATACCGGCGTTGTCATCGATCCAGAAAGACAAACGGCATGTCGGAAGGGTGTACATCGATGCTGTACGGTCGGTCGCTTTCCTGACCTTTCCCCTTATGCTCTGTCTTTTCGTCGCCGCGGAGCCGTTTATCCTCGTCGTATACGGAGAAAAATGGAGGGAGGTCGTCCCTGTTTTCAGGATACTGTGCCTCCTGGGAATGGTTCAGTCCATTACCTCTACGGTAGGATGGATATTTCAGACACAGGGCCGTACCGACATTCAGTTCCGATGGGGCGTTGTAGCCGCATGTATCAATATCTCTTCGTTTATTATAGGATTGCGATGGGGAATAGAAGGCGTAGCCTATTTCTACGCAGCAGGTAACGTCCTGTTTCAAATATATCCGCCGCTTCTGATCGCGTTGAGCCTGATCGGGTTGAAACCAGGCGCGGTCTTTGAAAGCGTAGGAACCATTCTTCTCTGCTCCATTATGGCTTCGTTGGGGGTTTTGGCCCTGGATCGCCTGTTTCCAAAGGATGCAGCGGTTTTCTGGAAAATCATTTCCGAAGGAGTGTTCGGTATCGTGATTTACTGGAGTGCGGTGAAGATCGCCCGTGAGCCCTCGTATCTAAAGTGCGAAACGTTGGTGAGAACCCGGCTTTTCCGGTGGTCAGGCATTTCGAGGGATCGAGAGATCATCGATTGAAACCGGTCCGCAGTGAAATATGGAAATTTCCGGAAAGGCTGCTTACAGAATCGGCCTCCTTGCTTGGATTTATACGACGGATTTCATGATACGACTCGAAAGATCTTACATCCAGGTACCGGTAGTGGAATGAGATGTGCTTTTGAATGGTGTGGCGGGCTTTAAATGGTGTCAAGTATGACAGGAGAATAAAATGGACCTGAAGAGCGCCGGCGAAATCGAATTGTCGATCATTATCGTGAACTGGAATGCGAGGAAGTATCTTGCGCAATGCATCGACTCAATCCTCGGAGAGATGTGCGGTTTGAAGGTGGAGATCATCGTCGTCGACAACGCTTCGACCGATGGGTCGCGTGAAATGCTGGAAAGGGAGTATCCGAAGGTGCGCTTGTTGTGCAACGAAACGAACCTGGGGTTTGCGAGGGCGAATAATCGGGGGATCGATGCGAGCGGCGGCCGGTATATATGCCTGGTGAATTCCGATGTTATCGTGCATGAAAACTGCCTGAGAACCATGCTCGCATATATGGAGGCCCATCCGGATAGGGGCGTGATCGGCCCGAAAGCATTCAACGGTAATGGAACACTGCAATACACCACTTTCTCCTGTCCAACGGTTATGAATACGGTGTTCAGGGCCTTCGGGCTCGATACGATGTTTCCACGATCGGCCCTCTTCGGACGCCGTCTTATGAAGTTCTGGCCTCACGATCGTGTACGCGACGTGGAAGCTCTCAGCGGCTGTTTCCTGTTCGTGAGGCGTACAGCCATGGATATGGTAGGTAAACTCGATGAGCGGTTTTTCATCTACGGAGAGGACCTTGACTGGTGCAAAAGATTCAATGACGGGGGATGGAAGGTGACCTTTTTTCCCGGCGCGCATATAACCCATTTCGGAGGCGCCAGTTCATCGAATGCGCCTAAGAGGTTCTATTTGGAAATGCGCAAAGCCGACCTGCAGTACTGGAAAAAGCATATGGGTTCGCATTCGAAGGTCGTCTTTATCCTCATTGCCTTCACCCATGAACTGCTTCATCTGATGTCGTATATCGGGACAAGTACCTTGAAAAAGGACGTCCCATTCTTGAACATTAAAATAGATCGCAGCGTGGCATGTCTCAAATGGCTCATCGCAAGAGCTCCCTTCGAATGATACGGCACTGGTACCCCCATCGTGACGCGGTTATCATAACCTGAAAACCGTAACGAAGGGACTGGGCCTGAAGACAAGCAGTGAAGTCATTTCTGCGCAAATCTTCTTGTTTGCGGGTGTTTGTTTGTCCTTTGCGTGATGCACCATGGCCTTGGAGACAGCCCGTTTCATGCTTTCCCCCGTTCGCGTCCGGCACTCTGAAAAAACGAATGCTGATGACATTTGACCGTTATTCGCAAACAGTTAGACCAACTGCCGATAGAGTGAAAGGTATTTATCCGTCATCGCGGAGAGTGTGAAATATTCTTCGGCGGTTCGGAGACATGCCTCGGAATAGGTGTCGTAACAGTGATGGATTTCCATGATCCTTGCCGGAAGTGCGTCGAGCGTCGAAGCATTGAAAGTCACTCCTATATCGTATTTTTTCATTATAGGAAGAATTCCCCCGATGTTTTCATTGACAATGATAGGTAATCCACAGGAGAGATATTCAACGATTTTTGTTCCTACGGTGGTGGTGAAAACCGGTTTGAAATGTTTGTCCCGATCACCAATCTCCCTGGAAGGGACGATGCCGTAATCGCAGGCAGAGAGGTGCGATGCCATCTCGGAAAAAGGAAGACGCATGATCCTGTATCGGTTGGAGGAGATCTCGTGATGAAGTAGTGAAGGTTCGATCTTCTCTTTCTCCATCCCGGTGAACAGGAAAAAAAAG
>CAZGVZ010000022.1:0-5104 GCA_964529145.1 uncultured Fibrobacteraceae bacterium
TCTGGAAATCCGAGAGCGTACCGTCGCGCCAGAACAGGGCCGCCATCAGGCCGAACACGGAATCGGCCTCCGGAAGGGAGATGGTATCGACAATGGATCCCGCCCGGAAAGCGGATCTGCGGTACCTGGCGGCGAGTGATCCCTCGGCACTGGTGGCGGGAAGAGATCCGGGCTTGATCCAGATGCCGACCGAATCGCATTCGGGGGAGGGGGGAATTGTGTCGATATTGTCGAGGCCGGTCAGCGTGATGCGCACGTCGTTTCCGGAAAGGTAAAGGGCGGCGATCCTGACCGGATTGGCGCCTTCGGGATAAGCGTAGATCGAGTCCCGTTTCAAAATGGAATCGGTCCCGCCCCTGCCGGTGACGATAAGCTTGACTGAGTAGAGGCCTGCCGCCTCGTAGACATGCGAGGGATTCGCCGCTGTATCGGTACCGTTGTCACCGAAGGTCCAGAACCGTGATCCGACGTCGCCCTTCGACTCGTCCCTGAAGGAAACCGTGAGCGGAACAGTCCCGGTTTTAGGAGAGAACGAAAAGGACGCCTGCGGTCTCCTGTGTCTCACGGACAGGGCCACCGTGTCCGAACTCAGGGTACCGCCCGGGTTCGCCACCAGGCAGTAGTAACGTCCGGAATCGGAAAACGCGGCGGATGGAATGACGAACGATACACCCGTACCCAGTATCGAATCGGTACCGGTCTTTCTCCACGTGAAAGATGGCGCGGCGTTGCCCGTGGCCGAGATGGTGAAAACGGCACTATCGCCTTCGATCACCGAACGGTCGACCGGTTGTGCGGAGATGGCTGGGGGAATATGTGTGACGGTCAGACGGACCGTATCGGAATTGACCGTTCCCGCCAGATTGCCGATCCGGCAGAAGAAACCGTGTCCACTGTCATTGAACGCGACTTCGTTCAGGACAAGAGAATCGGCCTCGCTCAGCGACGAGTCGTTTCCTGTCCTGAACCAGGAATACGTCACCCCGTCCGGATCATCCGCCGATACCCTGAACGTCGCTTTCCCTCCGATCGTGACCAGTACATCTTCGGGCTGGACAACTATGCGGGGAAGCCCTACGACCGTAAGCCGCGCCCAGCGTGTGGTGTCGGCACCTATCGAATCCCTCACCACGCAACGGAAACGGGCGCCCGAATACCCCGAATCGGCCGATTCGATCGAGAGGACCGGTCCGCTGCCCACGGAATCGGCCGGATAGCGCAGCCAGGTGTAGGAAACCGTACCGGCACCTTTGACTCCAACCGTAAAAGACACGCTTCGGCCGACGCCGACGACTGTATCCCGAGGCTGCGAAACGATGAAGCTGTCGGTAAGCGTTGCGGAAAGAATTCCCCCTTCACGCATAAGCGAAAGCCGCCACCCGGCGGGAACGGTTCCGATTCTCAGGGAGTTGTCGGTGATGGAGCCGGAACAGGAGAGAATACGGTATGTGCCCGGCGAGACAGCCGCTCCCGCCGAGAAATCCACGACACCATCCAGGGTGAGCGCACCGTCAACCATGACGGTATCGCTCCGGATTCCGAGATCTATTTCCAGAACGCTTGCCGCGCTGAGCTCCAGGGCGCCGACCGATATTTTCCCGGGCACCGATCCTCCCGGAGCCAGAGTGCCTTCGTTTATGGATACCGCTCCCTGACATGTTCCGGTCCCTGAAAGCACGGCGCCTTCGTTTATGGATACCGCTCCTGCGATCGATCCGTTCACCGTCAGCTCTCCCGCATTGACCTCAGTAGATCCGGCATACGACGCGGTGCCGTCTAAAGTGAGGGTCCCGGCGCCCGTCTTGCGAAGGGCTACCGCGCCGGCAATACTGCCGGAATAGGCGCAATCGTCGGCGCATGCGAGCGTGAGCGTTGCCACGGAAGCCCGGGAGTTGGTTATCGTCGCTGGGTGAGTGCCGGAGCATTCTATTCCCGAGAGCGTCTGGTCGTGACCGTTGAGATCCAGGACGCAGGTGTCGATTGCCGCGAAGTTCACCTTCGCAACGGTTGATATTCCGTTTTCGAGGCCCAGACGTACCGTATCCTCCCCGATCTGCAATCGCCGGTAGGATCCTCCGCCGGAAAAGGTGATCCTGCCGCCGCGGGTTTGCACCGTGATACCCGGAGGCGCGCTGACGGGACCCGAAACCACGAGTCCGCCGGTAGTGTTGCCGCCGTGAAAATGGCCGCCCGAAGAGCAGTCCGCGTTGATCGCCACGCTGCCTCCGTAAACCGCGTTCGCGCCCGCTTCGATGGGACCCTCTATCACTCCCATTCCGGTCCCGGGGTTCGCGATATCGATTGTCGCATCGCCGGAAACCGTTACGCCGTCGGCGAGGATGAGACGTCCGGCCGTTCCGTCGAACAGAATGTCACCGGTACCGGTCGCAGCGTCGTCGAACGAGACGACATGTCCGCTTTTGATGACCGTGCTTCCCGCGTAGGTGTTGGCTCCGCCGAGGTAAAGATATCCGCTTCCGTGCTTGATCAGTCCGTTCGTGCCGGTTACAACCGAGTTGATCCGTGCGGTGACTCCCGAGGCAACGAAGATTCCTGCGCTCCCGCCGAGCCAAACTGTTCCGGAATCGAGCGTATACGCGTTGGCGAGAAATGAGACGCTGTCGGTACGCTGCGTTCCGCTGACGGTAACGGTGTAGGTTCCCGACGCTCCGGCGAAAGCAGCGGAGCTCCCCGCACCGGTCCAGGGCAGAAGCACGGTTCCATCATCGCCGTACGCGGACCAGTATCGATTCATCCCCCAGGAACCGCTGCCGGCCTGTATGCCGCTCGCAGCCGACACATCCCATACCATGGGGCCGGGAACGAGCACGAGCCGCTGACCGTTCTTCTGGTTTTCGTGGCAGAGCCGGATCCAGCCGGCGCTGCGGGGCGCGTGATCGAACCGGAATTCGTCGAGCGATCCGTAGAAGTAATGAGGACCTCTTACGTTGACAGAATCGAAATACGAACCTCCGACGATATCGGGCGCATCGCCGGCGACTGCGGTCGTTATTCCGGCCGTGGCGCCCTCGAGCACACCGTTGACGTACAGCGAACAAGCATCGTCTCCCCAGCGGAAGGCCGCCTGATACCAGACCCCCGAGGAGAATGTCCGTGACGACCCGTCGATGTAATCGCCCACATTATTGTTCTCGATCTTGCACTGCAGGTCTCCAGAGACGCCGTTTCCGCCTGCCGTGAAGTTCTTTCCCCGCAGGCAGATAGTCGCGTTGGTGGAACTGTTCTCGGTTTTGCCCCAGATACCCCAGGTGACGTCCGAGGAGTCGTGGGTGGCGCCGGGCCTGAACCAGAAGGAGATGGTGCCGGTCGGGCGATCGGGCAGGTCGCCCGCCTTGAAGACCGAGATGCCGTTGAAACGGCGGCAGCGCCCGAGAATGCCTGAAGAGGTATCGACCGATCCGGAATCGACTCCAGTATAGCCGTTGCCGGTCGCGTCGGAAAGGTCGCCCCCCAGGTGATACACCGCGGTGAACCCGAGGTCGTCGCGAAACACCGCCGCGCCGTTCGAACTGTCGGCTGCCTCGCTGTTGCCCCAGAACATGGTGATTGTCTGAGACGCGCTGTTTCCGTACACTGTATCGAGAAGGACCCAGATCTCGGCGGTATCGTGGTCGTCATCATTATCGATCCAACGTTCGATCTGATAACTCAGGTGAGTTCCGTCACTTTTGGAGAACCGGATATCCGCGCCTCCCGGAAGGGTTTGGGGAAAGTGGCGGAACGAGGAGGGGTCGAGCCGGATGAGCAGCGGGAAATTCCGCACCGTGCCGGTGACGTTCGCGCCGCTTGCGGTAGTGTTGAGAGTAAAAAGACTGGAATGACTCCACTCCGCATAATTTTCGGACTGTGCGGCCGAAACGCAAAGAAATGATAAGACGGCCAATATGCATCTGAAGGATGCACCACCGGAAGGAACCATGCGCGCGCCTATTCTAGCCTGTCCGTAAAATTAGTGATCATTGTCCGCGGGCTGGTTTACGTCGGATTAAAAACATTTCCGTTCATGGTTGCTGTGCACAGGGAAACCTCTTATCGGGAGAAAAGGCCGGAGGCTCCCAGTTTTTTCAAGAGATCGTCGATGCGCATGAGTTCCGGAGAGGCCTTTCCCGAACCGATGATTGCCCTGCGGCGCTCGTAGTATTCGAGCGCCTCCCCGATACGGCGTTCTTCGACCAGCGATAGGATCTTCCGGATGAAATCGCCGATCCCGGAAAACCCGTCGGGATCTTTCTCTCCGGAGTCACGCGGCATGGTTACGGGTCCGTTCTCCCTGAATCGATCGATGTTTTCGCAGAACAGTTCCACTTCGTGGAATGTTTCCCCTTTACCGCACAGCTGATGCCGTTGACGGAGATCTCCAGCCGCCGCATCGCCGATCTTTTTTCTCAGCGAGGCATCTTCAGCGAGCCTGCGCATCCATACGGCCGCGCATCCGACGTCGGGTTCCGCCCATACGGTAGCGCCCCCGACGTAGGAGGCATTGTAACCCGAAGCGGAGGCTGCGGGAAGGGGGACGAGCGTGCACGGCACCAGGCATGAATTACGGTCGCTCATGAAATCCATCACCCCGGACCACGCGGTGGCGATCACCGGTTTTCCGAGCGTCATCCCCTCCATGGGCGAGAGGCCGAGACCCTCGCCGCGGTGAAGAGATACGATCGCGTCACAGGCCGCATAGAGTGACAGCACTTCCCGGTAGGTCAGGTTCTTCTCGATCAGCACGATGCGCGGATCGTTCGACGCACGAGAGTGGAGTTCCCTGAGCTGTTCCGAAGCCGCGGGATGAGGATGCGGATTGTTGACATTGACTACCAGTCCCACCCCCTCCTTTCCCGGAAACGCCTGTCTGAAGGATTCGATCACGGCTCCCGTGTTCTTCCGGTTCATGTCGCTGAGCAGTTCGAAACTGGTGATGAACAGGATATCGTTTTCCGGGAGTCCGAATGCCGGGCGTGACGGATCGACTTCCGGAACGAAGACGGTCTGGGGATAATGCCTCACCGCGGTACCGTTCACCTGTGTTGACATCATGTATTCGATATAATGAGATGGAGCGAGTATCAGGTCGGCCCGTCCGAGGGTC
>CAZGVZ010000022.1:5114-10220 GCA_964529145.1 uncultured Fibrobacteraceae bacterium
GTCGGCAGCCACGATCCTGGGAGTTTCGGCAGTTCCCAGAACGGAACGATCACATTATGTTTCCCGTGGAAAAGCGTTTCACCGGCCGGGCTTTTCCACAGGGATTCAAGCTCGGGCGGATTGAGATGGATAAGATTTATATGATGAGGCGGCCGCCCGGGATCGCAGGCCAGGTGATCGAGGGAACGGTCGAAACCCGAGCGTCCGAAACCGGCGTCCACATCTACGGTCGAAACCGGGTAGCCGTTTTCGAGCAGGATACGAACGGACGCACGCGCGGCGGCACCCAGACCGAGGTTGGCGCTGATGAATCCGATGACATTGAAACCTGCGTGCGGCATGGAATCGTTTCTACCTGTTGCAGTCAAGGAATTGTCGCAGCCCCTGTGCCCTGGCGTCTGCCGGCTGTTCCTGAATTCCGAAAAAAGGTTCAACTCTCAGAAGAATAATTGTATACTGACAGCTGAATTCATGTCAAGAACGGGAGGAATTGCCATGGAACGACCGATCGCCCCGCCTGTACAGGCCGCTTGTGGGCCAAGCAGGAGCAGGGTGGAATCGAATGTATGGCTTCGCGAAGTCGCGGCCCGGATAGAAGGTGACGTGCTGTCGATCGGAAGCCGCGACGATCTCGACGGCCAGGGCGGACGTTACCGGGACTACTTCTACTCGGCCCGATCGTATCTCACATCGGATGTCTCCGGCCGTGCGGATCTGGTCCTGGACGTGCGGCATATGGCCGAAGTGCCTGACGGCCGTTTTTCGTGCGTGTTCTGCAGCGGTGTGCTCGAACATGTCGACGATTTCCCGGCCGCTCTCTCCGAGATCACCCGGATTCTCTCCCCCGGAGGTGTTCTTCTACTTGGAGTGCCTTTCCGACAGCCGCTTCATGACGAACCTGGGGATTTCTGGCGGTTCACCAGATACGCGATCGAGTTCCTGCTCAGAGGACGTTATTCAATAAGCGAAATAAGGGAGATCGACGCAGATCAACGGAACAATCCGGCAGCGTACTGGACCCGCGCGGTGAAACGGTGATAAGATGAACGGAGAGCTCGCTTTTCCCAGGCTCGAAATCGGATCAGGCTCGAATCCGCAGCCAGGCTACCTGCACCTCGACTGCAGAGCGGGACTGCCGCATCTCGACGTGCTGGGAGACCTTCGGGCGCATCTGCCTTTCCGGGAGGGATCGGTCGAAGAGATTCTATCACACTCGAGCGTGGAGCACGTGTCGTGGCGCTCGATCAGAGAAACGCTCGCGGACTGGTACCGCGTACTGAAACCGGGGGGCCGGGCGATCATTTATACGCCGGATTTCCATTACCTTTGCCGGATGTACCTCGAAGGGAAAACCGACACGCACCTGGACGTGAGCTACGTGGAGAAGGCGAGAGAACTTTTCGGGGCCTGTACTCCCGCGGCGTGGGCAATGATCAAGATGTTCGCGGGTCAGGAGTACCCCGAGAACTTCCACTACGCAGCCTACGATTTCGACATGCTCAAGAGTCTGCTTGAAGGGGTCGGTTTCCGCAGGATCACGCGTATTCCACCGGATTACAGCCTGCGCGTGGTGGCGATGAAGCCGCCGGAACCGCAGGTGTTCGCCGGTGCCGCCGAACTGGAATCCCCGGGGATTTCGGGGTTTATGGCCGCGGAGCCTCGTGAACGGGTTTCCGTCGCCCGAAGCCCGGGTAGCGGTTTGGTGCATGTCAATCTCGTCGACCGGGGATGGATCCTCGAGCGTATGGGCCGGGAGCTCGAACGGCATCTCGACTACGTCACGGTCGGGGATTCGCCCGACCCTTCGGCAGCGCTCAATTATCACATCAATTACCACGCATTTACAAAAAAAAACAATCTGGATGCCGCGCTGTTCACCCATGTCGAGGAGAGCGTTCCCTCCGCGAGGGACCGGTTTTTCGACGTCGCGCGATCCGTGGATGTCTGCGTCTGCATGTCGAAAAAGTACCATCTGGTCCTCACTGAAAGCGGAGTCCGTGACGTGGTCACCATCATGCCCGGAACGGAACTGGAGAGGTTCACTCCTTCGCTGAGGATCGGTGTGGCCGGAAGGACATACCACACCGGACGTAAAGGTGAGTCTCTGGTCGCGAAGGCGATGGCCATACCCGGGACTGAGTGGTACTTCGCCGGAGAGGGCTGGCCTCAGGGCGGGACCGTTTTTTCCAGCGACAGGCTTCCCGAGTTCTACAGGATAATCGATGTGCTGCTGGTTCCCGCGCTGTACGAAGGCGGTCCCATGCCCGTCCTGGAAGCTCTTGCTTCGGGAAAACCGGTGATCGCTCCCCCGGTCGGATTCGTGCCGCAGTTTCCCCATATAGAGTATCAGGCCGGAAATTTCGAGGAACTGCGTAACAGGATCGAGGAGTTCCTTCGGCAGCGGCTCGAGCTGAGGGCGAGCGTCGAGGAGCGGACCTGGAAAGCCTGGGCAATGGAGCACCACCTGCTTTTTTCCCGTCTGCTGCCGCAGAGAACCGAACTTCGGGTAAGAGCCGTTGACGAAACTCCGCCCGGAGTAACCGGCTGGCCTGTTCCATTTGCGAAACTGCCCGGATACACATGCGCAAGGCGGAAAAGAGCGGCGGGTGACCGATTGAAGATTCTCCTGGTAGCCCGGGCGGAGCAGTTCGCCGGCGGACCTTCGGTACGCATTCCCATTCTGCGGCGGCAACTTTCGGAAATGGGACACGAAGTCGATTTCCGCACGGATCCCGAACCGGATGCAACGGGGTACGATGTCGCCCATATTTTTAATGTATGGGCGCCCTGGGATGCCCTGCGGCAGATGCGAAGCCTGAAGAAATCGGGGGTTCCCCTGATCCTGTCTCCGATTTTCCTCGATCTTGCGGAAAACGCATGGGCAGGGCGCGCCGCCATGCTCATATTTTCTCCCGATAATCCTTCCGACAGGCGGACCGGGTACCTGCAGGCCCTGGCCGACGGGTCTCTCATGCTCGACAACCGCTCCCGTTTCCAGGGATTCGAAATATTCAAGGGCGCGGACGCAATGATACGCGAGATCGTTACACTCGCGGACCACCTCGTCGTCCTCTCGGTCGAGGAGATGCAGCGGATCTCGAAAACGCTGCGCGTTTCCCGCTGTCCGTTCACTCTGGTGCGCAACGCCGCCGATCATTCTTTGTATGAAAACGCGGACCCCGGGTGGTTCACCGGGCGCTATGGAATCCGCGATTTCGTGCTGTGCGCAGGCCGCATCGAACGCAGGAAGAACCAGGCGCTGCTGCTGCATGCAATGCGCGACGGCGCGTTTCCGGTCGTTCTTGTCGGAAGCAACAGCGAGCCAGATTACGAGAGGGTCTGCCGTTCTCTGGCGACAAGCGCGACACACTTCATTCCTCACCTCGAGAGGGAAGAACTCGCCTCCGCGTATGCGGCCGCGAGGGTGTTCGTGCAGCCGAGCTGGGCGGAAGGCGCCTCGCTCGCCGCCCTGGAAGCGGCGGCCGCGGGGTGCTCTCTCGTGGTGAGCAACCGTTCGTCGGAATTCGAATATTTCGGCGACGGAGCGCGGTACTGCGATCCTGCCGACACGAATTCCATCAGGGACTCGGTTCACGAGGCGCACGCCTCGTTCGAACTGGAAAAACCGGCGCGCGAAGCCCTTCGAGCGCGGCTCAGGGAAACCTGCACTTGGGAATCCGCGGCCGAGGGGACTCTGGAAGCGTACTACCGGGCGATACGGGAAAAGGAGTAGGGGTCCTTACCTGTCAAGGAATGCGCTCGTATGAATGCCCCCCCCCGCCTGCCCGGCTGCGCGAGAGCCGGCGAGCCTTTATGTCACGGAATATCCTTCTACTCCGATGTCAGTTCGAGAGCGGGTCCGATACTCTTCCGGCGAAAAGGAATGCGCCGGTTTCATTGTCTTTTATGATAAAGAGGAACGGACGGTCGATGATCATTTCCCGGTACTTGACGGGGATAGCCATTATTTCGACGATCACAGCGGTAGCGGCGGATGCTTCGGTTTTCTTTTCGTCCACACTTTTGAACGCAGATCCATTATCAGTATAAGAAATTTCTGCACCGTAAACAACAAGAGAGGCAAAATAGCGTATTCCCGGAGAATACGTGCTGTAGGACAAACGCGGAGCTGAAGCACTCGTAAGCCGATGATGTGCGGGTGAGGTGATTTTTCCGGGTACCCGAAATTCAGGATCAGGAATTCAGGATTTTCGAGAACTTGCCCCCGGCGCCGTGCCTGGAACCGTTGAAAGTGCCAAGCGAAAAGAGCTCTCCACAATCCTCTGTCCTGAAATCACCGGGCACGGGTGCACGACACGGTTTTTGTCAATCCGGTTTGCTTCTTTCCCGTTTCGGAGCGGGGTCGAAACCCCAGCCCCCGCAGGGGTGGCAACGGGAAATGCGCCGGATGCCGAGCCATAAACCCCGGAGAGCGCCCCATTCACGGATCGCCTCCCTGGTGTAGGCCGAACAGCTCGGCACGAAGCGGCAGCGGGTCGGCAACAGGGGAGAGATGGTCCACTGGTAGAACGTTATGAGCAGGGTGAGCGCCCCGGCAACGGCACGATCGAGCATGCGGAGCGTACGACTAAGCCGTGTATCCATTTTCAAGGGCAGTGTGAGTTCCGGAACCGCGGCCGCATGGCCTGAGAAAGTTGTCGCTTACAACAAGGCACGAGTTCTCCTTTCTCAAGGTGACTGATGAAAACGCGATACTGCCGGACTTGAAGGAATGACAGTTCATTGCAAGCCATACCGGTCCTTCAAACAGTTCTCGACCAGGATACGCTCATCCTCGGAGAGCGCTCTGTTGTAGATGACTACCGACGCGATCCAGCCGTCGAACGAGCCGTTGTATTCCGTCGAGCCGGTCCCGAACGCCAGACCTGCGGATGACTGGGTCATAAGCTCCATGGATTGCGAAGCGGCAGTTCCGTTGAGCCATGCATCCACACGGATTTCTCCGGACACCGTGATTCCCAGATCGGATCGATAGGTCACCACGTAACCGCTATCCTCCACAGGAATCAAATCCGTGCCGGCCCAATCGCGTTTCGAGCAGTTCATCTGGTGGACGTCGTTGATTATGCCGATGGTGTTGTCACA